>JAJQCI010000003.1 GCA_021202835.1 Clostridiales bacterium
TGCTTAGAGAGTTCATTTTTAACACCCGATTAACTCATTGTATCGGATTTGGCGCCGAATTTAAAGCGCAGAGAGAATGTTTGCGGCAAAAGTCATTATAAAAAGCTTTACAGAGACTGCCGGAAAACGGCGTCGGGGGAAGTGAGGGTGCATATGAATAATCGGAAGTTTGTGAACAAATTTTTAAATTTAGAAAAGGTGGTTTGGAAATGAATGTATATTCTTTAAAGGACGTAAGAAATGTGGCTGTCCTCGGTCACAGCGGCTGCGGCAAGACGACCGTTTGTGAAGCCGTTCTCTTCCAAAACGGCGTTACAAAGCGTTTCGGCAAGGTTGAAAGCGGAAACACCGTCAGCGACTATGATGCAGAGGAAATCAGACGTAAGGTTTCAATTAACACCTCCGTTATTCCCGTTGAGGTTGACGGAAAGAAGATTAATCTTCTCGACACTCCCGGTTATTTCGATTTCGTAGGAGAGGTTAAAGAGGCTTTGGCTGTTGCCGACGTTGCTTTAATAGTTGTAAGCGCAAAGAGCGGCGTAGAAGTAGGTACGGAAAAATCATGGGAGCTGGCCGAAGAGATGGGCGTTTCCCGTATGATTTTAATAAACGGTATGGACGACGAAAACGCAGACTACCACAAGGTTGTTGAACAGCTTGAAGAAAAATTCGGAAAGAGCATAGCTCCTCTTCATGCTCCTTATATTGAAAACGGCAAGTTTGTCGGCTTTATAAACGTTATTAAAAGAGAAGGCAGAAAGTTCAACGGCGACAAGGTTGAAGACTGCGGAGTTCCCGATTCACTTGAAGACGATGTTGAAGAGGCTCGTTCCCTCGTTATGGAGGCCGTTGCCGAAACAAGCGAAGAGCTTATGGAAAAATTCTTCGAAGAGGAAGAATTTACGGAAGACGAAATCTACGGCGGAATCAAAACAGGTATCTTAGACGGAAGCGTTACCCCCGTTCTCTGTGCATCGGCAACTAAGGAAATAGGTACATACGTTCTTTTAAGACAGATTCTTAAATATATACCCTCTACAAATGAATTAAAGCCCACTATTCCCGTTGTTAACTCCGACGGCGAAGAGTCTGAGGTTGAAGTTAAGGAAGACGCTCCTTTCTCGGCTTTCGTTTTCAAAACAATCGCCGACCCCTATATCGGCCGCTTAAGCATCTTCAAGGTAAGAACAGGCGTTCTTAAAAAGGATATGGCCATCAGAAACATAAACAAGGGCACAAACGAAAAAGCAGGCCACATTTATGTTATAAGAGGAAAGGAACAGATTGAAGTAAACGAGGTAAGAGCCGGTGACATTGCCGCTCTTGCGAAGCTTTCAAACACAGCTACCTGCGACACACTCGCAGACCCTAAGTTCGGTTTTGAATATAAGCCCATCGACTTCCCCAAGCCCTATCAGAAAAAATCTGTAAGCCCCTTAGCAAAGGGCGACGAAGACAAGATGGCTTCAGCTATTTCAAAGATGCTTGAAGAAGACAAGACTCTTCTTTTCGAAGTAGACAAGGACACTAAGGAGTCGGTTATCTCCGGTATAGGCGATACTCATCTTGATGTTTTCGTAAAGAAGCTTAAGGCTAAATATAAGCTTGACGTTGTTTTGGGCGAACCCAAGATTGCTTATAAAGAAAAAATCCGTGCGGCTGTTACTCACAGACATAAATATAAGAAGCAGTCAGGCGGTTCCGGTCAGTACGGCGACGTTCAGATCGATTTCTCACCCAACTTCGACAATCCCGAAGAGCCCTATGTTTTCGAAGAAAAGGTATTCGGCGGCTCAGTTCCCAAACAGTATTTCCCCGCTGTTGAAAAGGGTATTCACGAAAGCGTTAAGAAAGGCCCTCTTGCAGGTTATCCCGTTGTTGGAATCAAGGCAGTCCTTACAGACGGCTCCTACCATGCAGTAGACTCAAACAAAAACGCCTTCAAGACAGCTACTATGATGTGCTTCAAGGAAGCCTTCCTTAAGGCTAAGCCTACCATTCTTGAGCCTATTATGAATGTTGAAGTAACCGTTCCCAAGGATTACACAGGCGATATCATGGACGATATGAACAAGAGAAGAGGCCGTGTAAACGGTATGGAAAGCAGCCACGGCGGCAAGCAGAAGATTCTCGCTCAGGCTCCTCTTTCCGAAATGTCCTCTTATGCAACAGACCTTCGCTCAATGACACAGGGCAGAGGCGACTTTACAATGGAGCTTTCAGGCTATGAAGAAGCTCCTCAGGATGTTTGCAACAAGGTAATAGAAGCCGCTAAGGCTCAGTAAAAATATAAAAGCTTAAAAAGGCGGTTCAGAGATGATCCGCCTTTTATACATATATAAATACAGAAAGAGGTGTATTATGAAAAAAATAAGATTAGGCAAAACGGAAATTAAAGTAAACAAAAACGGCTTCGGCGCCCTGCCCGTTCAGAGAGTTCCCCTTGACCGGGCGGCGAAAATACTCCGAAAGGCGTATGACGGCGGCATAGATTTTTTCGACACGGCCAGATTTTACACAGACAGCGAGAAAAAAATAGGCTTTGCCTTGAGTGATGTAAGAGACAAAATAACAATTGCCACAAAAACAGCGGCTCAAAATGCAGATGACTTTTGGAAGGACCTTGAAATCTCTCTGAACAATTTAAAAACCGACCATATTGATATTTACCAGTTCCACAATCCCTCCTTCTGTCCTAAGCCCGGAGACGGAACCGGCCTTTATGAAGCTATGGAAGAGGCCAAAAAACAGGGAAAAATTCTTCACATAGGCATAACAAACCACAGGCTTAAGGTGGCTCACGAGGCCATAGAGAGCGGCCTTTATGAAACCCTTCAGTTTCCCTTCTGTTATTTGGCGACGGAAAAGGATATAGAGCTTGTTAAGCTCTGCGAAGAAAACGATATGGGCTTTATTGCCATGAAGGCTCTTTCAGGGGGTCTTATAACAAACTCAAAGGCTGCAGCGGCTTTTATGTCACAATATGAAAACGTTCTGCCTATTTGGGGAATACAGCGTGAAAGCGAGCTTGAAGAATTTCTGTCTTATATAGACGGCTTCCCGGAAATGACAGATGAAATAAGGGAAATAATAGAAAAAGACAAAACCGAGCTTGGCGGAGAGTTCTGCCGGGGCTGCGGCTACTGCATGCCCTGCCCCATGGGTATAGAAATAAACAACTGCGCCAGAATGTCTCTTCTTCTGCGCCGTTCTCCCTCTGCTGCACAGCTTAATGCCGAAGGTCAGGCTAAAATGAAAAAAAATAGAAAGTTGTATAAACTGCGGCCACTGTAAGAGTATGTGTCCCTACGGCCTTGACACTCCCGCTCTTCTTAAGAAAAACTATGAAGACTATAAAGCCGTTTTGGCCGGACAGGTAAGCGTAAATTAATTTATACAGGCGCTTTTTATTTAAAAATGTAAAAGGCGTCTTTTTTGTTTTATGCGAAAAAAATTTATTGTATGTTTATGAGGGGTTGAAATAGTTTAAAAAATGTGATAATATAGACGTAGGATTTTGGAGATGAAAGAATCTTTCAGGAGGAAAATGCTATGGTAAAACTTTTTGATTCAGGGGTATTTTATGTAAACGGGGAAATTATAAGGGATGACGCCGAGGGTTTAAAAAGGCTTAATTCTTTGGGAATTTCCGCAGATAAAAAAGAAGCGCTTAAAAAGACAATTGCTTATTCCGTTATGCAGGCACACAACACGTCGGGCAATACGGAACAGTTAAAGATTAAATTTGACGCTATGGCTTCCCACGACATTACCTACGTGGGCATAATTCAAACGGCAAGGGCCTCGGGCCTTAAGGAATTCCCCATTCCTTACGTTCTTACAAACTGCCACAATTCACTTTGTGCCGTAGGAGGAACCATTAACGAAGACGACCATATGTTCGGTCTTTCAGCGGCAAAAAAATACGGCGGAATATATGTTCCTGCCCATTTAGCCGTTATTCACCAGTATATGCGTGAAATGATGGCAGGCTGCGGCAAAATGATTTTGGGCTCCGACAGCCACACACGCTACGGCGCTTTGGGAACAATGGCTATAGGCGAAGGCGGCGGCGAGCTGGCTAAACAGCTCTTGTGCAAGACATATGATGTAAACCGCCCCGAGGTTATAGCTATATATTTAACAGGAAAGCCCGATCCGGCTGTAGGCCCTCAGGACATCGCTCTGGCCATTATAGGGGCTGTTTTCAAAAACGGCTATGTAAAAAACAAGGTTATGGAATTTATAGGCGACGGAATTAAAAATCTTTCAGCCGAATACAGAAACGGCATAGACGTTATGACAACGGAGACAACCTGTCTTTCTTCTATTTGGATTACAGACGACAACACAAAAGAGTGGTATGACATTCACGGCCGCAGTAAAGACTTTAAGGTTATGGAGCCCGAAAACGGCGCCTACTATGACGGCCTTGTTTATGTGGATATGTCAAAGGTTAAGCCAATGATAGCTATGCCTTTCCATCCCTCGAATGTTTATACAATCGATGAATTAAACGAAAACCTTGAGGATATTTTGGATATTGTCGAGAAAAACGGCGCTAAGCAGATTGACAACTCGGGCATCAGCTTCAAGCTTAAGGATAAAATCAAAAACGGCAGACTTATGGTTGAACAGGGTGTTATTGCAGGCTGTGCCGGCGGAACATATGACAACGTTGTTGACGCAGCGGATATTTTGGCAGGCAAAACAATAGGCGACGGAGATTTTACTCTTTCCGTTTATCCCTCTTCACAGCCTGTATTTATGCGTCTTGTTGAAAACGGAGCTATATTTAAGCTTATGGAGGCCGGCGCTACTGTTCGCTCGGCGTTCTGCGGCCCATGCTTCGGCGCAGGAGACGTTCCTCCCAACAACGGTCTTTCAATAAGACATTCGACGAGAAACTTCCCCAACAGAGAGGGTTCAAAGCCCGGAAACGGCCAGATTGCCTCTGTTGCTCTTATGGACGCACGCTCCATCGCCGCCACTGCCGTAAACCACGGCGTTCTCACAGCGGCTACAGACATAGATTTAAGCTTTACAAAGCCCAAATATTTCTTCAACAGGTCTGTCTATGACAACAGAGTTTACAAGGGCTTCGGCAAGGCCGACCCGTCTGTAGAGCTTAAGTTCGGCCCCAACATCACCGACTGGCCCAAGATGAGCGCTCTTCCCGAAAATCTTCTTTTAAAGGTTGTTTCTTATATAACCGACCCGGTAACAACAACAGACGAGCTTATTCCCTCAGGTGAAACAAGCTCCTACCGTTCAAACCCCTTAGGCCTTGCGGAATTTACTCTTTCCAGAAAAGACCCTGCCTATGTGGGAAGAACAAAAGAGGTTCAGAAGGCCGAAACCGCCAGAAACACAGAGGGTCAGTGTCCCAAAGAGGCTCTTCCGGAGCTTAACGATATTTTCGCCGCAATCAAAAATACAGAGGAATTTAAGGATATCCACTTCAGAACCGACGTAGGCATAGGCACGACGATTTATGCAGTTAAGCCCGGCGACGGCTCCGCAAGAGAACAAGCGGCAAGCTGTCAGAAGGTTATAGGCGGCTGGGCTAACATAGCCAAAGAATATGCTACAAAGCGCTACCGTTCAAACCTTATAAACTGGGGTATGCTCCCCTTCCTTTTCGAGGGTGAAACTCCCTTCGAAAACAGCGACTACATTTTTGTTCCGGGTGTAAGAGAAGCAATCGCCGAAAACAAGAAGGATATTACAGCTTATGTTGTAAAGAACGGCAAATTAAATGAATTTACACTTAATATGGCAGAACTTACTGAGGATGAAAGAAAAATAATCCTTGCCGGCTGTCTTATAAACTATTACAAAGAAAACTAAAGAGGTGTTTTTATGAGCAACAACAAGCCGCCTTTGGTTAGACCGAAGGCAGTTCCCAAGGTTGGCCCAACGGCAAACCAAAATCAGCCTAAACAGGGGGCAGCAAATCAACAGCAGATTACAAACCCCATACTCTGCAAGGCTATGGACATTTTTAAAGCCGACCCTAATGTAAGTACACAGAACACATTTGTTCAGCAGCTTTTTAAATCAAGGCTTTTAATCCCATGCAGTGCAATAAAAAAGACTGAAAAAGACGGCAAAAGCGAAGTTCAGCTTCAGTTTTTGACACTTAAAAACAAACAGGGCGACAATCTTTTCGGCGTTTTTACCGACTGGGAGCAGATCAAAAAGCAGACCGAAAATACCCCCAAAGAGGCGGCGGCTCTGCCTTTCCCCGAAATTTTAAAAATTGCCGTAGGCCAAAGGGGTCAAATAAAGGGCATTCTTATAAACCCCTTCGAACACGGGCTAATGCTTGACGAAAATACAATCTTAAAGATGGACGAAAACCTTAAAAAGGCGGCTGAACAGATTAAGGCTCAAAAAGCAGCAGGCGCAGGCGTTCAAACAGCAGCACCGGCCGGTGAACCGGAGGGAATCACCCTTCCCGGCTCCGAAGTGCCCCACAGCGTAACACCCAAAAAATCGCCTGAGGACGACATTCTCTATATAGGCGAGCCCCTTGAGGAGCCTTATGAAATCACAAAGGAATTAAGCCGGTATTTCAAGAGTGTTAAGGCAGTAAATTCCGCCTACTTCCTTGAAATTTACCGTTCCGATCACGGAAAGCCCTCCCCTCTTGTCGTTATTGACTACAGAGGCGACAAAGACACAAAGGAAAGGGTTTACAGCGAAATAAGAGAAATTTACAATGAAAAGGCCGAAGAGCCTATGGAGCTTACAATAATGA
>JAJQCI010000326.1:0-4335 GCA_021202835.1 Clostridiales bacterium
TTATTTTTAAAAAACAAAAAATAACAGCTTGACTTATTATTGTGATTTTTGTATACTTTATTTAAGTCGGACGGTATAAAGGGGTGAGGATATGTCCGAAAATATAATTTATCCTGTACAGCCGTTTTTTGTAATGGATTCGGAATATTATTATAAAAGATTTCTGCCCGGGTCGCCTATTGCCCATTTTTACGGCTTTAACAGCAAGGAGCACATAGAGATTAAAAACGGCGTTATTCCCGACGGATCAGTTGATATTATTTTCAGCTGCGGTAAGGATTCGCCCCAAGCCGTAATAGCAGGCAGCGTAGAAAGCGGAACAAGAAACATTTTTAAAGAAAACGCATCTTATTTCGGAGTTCGTCTTATGCCCGGTGTTTTAAAACATTTCGGAGAAGCCGCCGCAAGAGATTTGGTAGGGCATACTATGGATTTTTCCAAGATAATGAAAAATCCGGCTGCCGTTGAAAAAATTTGCGAAGCCGAAACCTTTGAAGAGAAAATAAACGGTTTTATAACCTCTTTTCCCGAAATATCCCAAAAGTCCTCTGTTATAAACAGCTACGAAGAAATTGTCCGTGAAATAACGGGAGAAATATACGGAGCAGAGGGAAACATAAAGATTTCCGAGCTTGAAAAAAGGCTTGTTTATTCCCGAAGGCATTTGCTTAGGGTATTTAAGGAATTTACGGGAATGGATATTAAAAAATTCTGCCGTATTGTAAGATTTCAGGCGGCAATATCGAGAATTAACAAAGGAAATTTTATAGCTCTTACAGATGTTTTTCTTGACGGAAATTATTACGACCAAAACCATTTTCAAAAGGAATTTAAAGAATTTGCCGCAATGACCCCCGGTACATATTTAAAAATGATAAACGAATGTCATTATATGAACCATATCACTCTGATTTAATTAAGGGAACCTCTAAATATTATTTATCGGCTTTTCACAATAAGCTAAACCAAATTTTAAGGATTTTTAGAGGTTCCCTTAAACATGTCCCATTTTTACTATAAATTTAAAACAACTCAGGCTATACTTTTAATTAAAGACAGCAAGGGTGCAGTTGAAGCAAAAAAGCTTTGGCGGCGCCCTTTTATATTATGAAAGAAAATAAAATTAATTACGGAGGTATAGAAAATGAGTTATCCAAATTATGAAAAGAAACAAAACGCAGCGGATGTTTATCCCGGCTTTATAAGCGCAGACGATGCCCTTACGGTAGAAACACAGGAGGACGTAGACAGAGCCAAAAAGCTCCAGCTTGCACACAACAACCAGTACAGAACGGCAGCCGCTATGGCTATAGGCGCCGGCGACGTAGCCGTTAAGGCAGAAGGCGCATACTGGTGGGATATTAACGGTGTTAAGCACCTTGACTTTATAGGCTCTGTAGGCCCGGCTCTTTTAGGTCTTAACAACCCCCACATTGTCGAAAAGGTTAAAAAATATTTAGACGCCCACCTTGTTACAATGGATCCCCTTATGCTCCATCAGACAACGGCAGCCTTTTCACACAACATGTCATTAATTACACCCTACCTTCCCAGAACAGTCATCTGCTGCGGCGGTGCCGAGGCAAACGAAACACTGCTTAAAATGGTTCGTATAGCATCTTACAGAACCAAAAAAGGCAGAACAAGACTTCTTTCAACAACAAACTCCTTCCACGGCAAAACACAGGCAACCGTAAACTTAGGAGGCAAGGATAAATGGCGTATGTGGCAGGGTCCTGCACTTCCCGGCTACTGTCATATTCCTTACGGCGATTGGAGAGCAGCCGAGGAGGAAATGAAAAAAGGCGACATTATTGCTTTCTTCTGCGAGCCTATTCAGGGCGAAGGCGGCATAAATGTTCCTCCCGACGATTATCTTCCCAAGATGAGAGAGCTTTGTACAAAGTATGATGTTTACTTCTGTCTTGACGAGGTTCAGGCAGGCTCCTGCAGAACGGGTTATCTTTGGGCTCATCAGTATTACGGAGATTTGGCAAGACCCGACGCTTTGGCCTTCGCAAAGGCAATGTCCGGAAGTCTCGTTCCCACAGGCGGCGTTCTCGCTTCCGAAGAGCTTTATATGGCTGCTTACGGCAATGACGAAACAGCATTCTTCCATACAGCTACATATCAGGACAACCAGCTTTCGGGAATCACAGCCTTAGCTGCCCTTGAATTTATGATTGAAGCCGATGTTCCCGGAACTATCCGCAAAAACGCACCCTATTTCTGGGACGGTCTTTACAGGCTGAAGGAAAAATATCCCCACATTATTAAGGATGTCAGAGGAAGAGGCTATATGATAGGCATAGAGTACGGCAAGAACAAAAACGGCGATTATTACACCGTTGAGGTTTGCAAGCATATGTCCGTTGTAGGTCATGTTTGTACAATGTTTACAATCAACAACGACGCAGTTTGCAGAATCTACCCCAACTACTGGGCAACACAGGAAGACTTCGACTGGGCTCTCAGCGCACTTGACGCAGCCTGTGAATATGTAACCGAAACTATGGGCGAGTAAATAACAATATTACAATAAAATATAAATACGGCAGGGACAGCGGTGTTCGTTTTTCGGGCATTGCTGTCCTATTTTTTAAGGAGGGAAAATAAATGTCAGGCATTTCCAAAATCGAAATTATTACAGCTATGAGCAAGCTATCCGTTTTGAAGCAGGAACTAAGCAAATTAGGAGTTTCCGGTATGACCGTTGTTCAGGCAATAGGCTGCGGAGTTCAAAAAGGCACAAAAGAATATGAAATAAAGGAAAATGTTGAAATGGAGCTTTTGCCCAAAGAGCTTATTATGCTTATTGTGGAAAACGAAAAAATAAAGGATATTTTAGAGGTTATAAAAAAGGCTCTCTACACAGGGCATATAGGCGACGGAAAGATTGTTGTTACGCCTGTTTCCGATATAATAAGAATCAGAACGGGAGAAGACGGCATCGACGCTTTAAGATAATTTCACAGGGGGCTTTTTATGGATAAAAAATTAGGTTTACCGTCGGTAATTGCAACGGGTATGGGTTTGATTGTGGCCACAAGCTGTCTGCTTTCTTTGGGTCAGGGAGCCGGAGCCATAGGGGTTTCGTTTATAGCCGCTATGGTTATAGCCTGTCTTATAAATATTTGTACGGCTTTAAGTACAGCTGAATTAAACGCACTTATGCCTTCTTTAACAGGAGGTCTTGCCCAGTATACCCTGACTTGTATGGGCCCTTTTGTTTCCCTTGTGGTTATGGTAGGGGGCTATCTCGTGTGCAATGCCCTGACAGGCAGTGTTGAGTGCGCTATGTTCGGTGCATCTGTAAATGCGGTTTTCAATACGGGAATACCCTCAAATGTTTTTTGTGTTATTCTTGTTATGTTTTTAATGATAGTCAACTTAAACGGCGTTGACATGTTTGCAAAAATCCAAAATATAGTGGCTTACGGGCTTATAGCCTCTTTGGTTATTATGGGCATAATAAGCATTTTGGGCTTGGGCACAGGGGAAACCGTCAGCCAGCCCTTAACCCTGACAACCGACATATCGGATATTTTTTCAATGGTAGGTCTTGCTTTCTTCCTGTTTTTAGGGGCGGAATTTATAATTCCCATAGCCGGAAATGTTAAAAATTCTCAGAGAAATGTTCCCTTGGGAATGCTGTTAAGCCTGCTTATTGTGCTTTGTATGCAAATAATAGTAGTGCTTGGCATGCACAACTATGTTCTCTGGGACGACCTTGCAAAAAGCACATCTCCCCACATTTTATACGGCTTTTCTCTTTTCGGAAGAATAGGCTCTGTCTGGATGATTCTTGCTTCGATATTTGCCGTTGTAAGTACGGTAAATTCGGTTATGAGTTCCTTGCCCTATATATGCGCCGGAATGTCAAAGATAGGGCTTCTGCCTCAGTTCTTCTGCAGAAAAAATAAAAAGGGCGTGCCCTATATAGGGGTTTTGCTTGTTTCTTCCATAATAATAATTATAAACCTGACGGGCCTGTCCTCTGCTGAGCAGCTTTCATTTTTCATTTTGACAGGCTGTGTATTTTGGATGTGCGCTTATATAATATCAAACCTTAATGTTATTATTTTGAGAAAAAGGCTTAAAAACGCCCCCAGAACCTTCAAGGTGCCTTTCGGTCTTGTTATACCGATTTGCGGAATTATAGGCAATATAATTATGATTTGGAACATAGACGGCGATCCTGATGTAAAAAAGCAATTTACGGTCTTTGTCTGTTTATTTTTGCTTTGCTTGTAGTTTACGGCTTTATATGGACAAAATTCATTATGAAAAAGAAGCTTTTTAAGCCCATACCACTTCACGAGGTTATGGCAATGG
>JAJQCI010000326.1:4345-6642 GCA_021202835.1 Clostridiales bacterium
ATTTTATAAGGAGAAAACAATGTTAAATTTTATTACAATCCAAAATGTCAAAATCCTTGCCGGAGAAGGCACAATTAATAAATTAGGGGAGCTTTTGGAAGAGAACAATTATAAAAAGCCCTTCATAGTATGCGGAAAATCTCTTTTCAGAAACGGAACAGCGGATAACTTAAACAGGCAGTTTGCCGAAAAAAATATTACCCCCGTATATTTTGATAAGGTAAAGCCTGATCCGCCTTCGGATATTGTTGACCTCGGTGCCAAAACTTTCCTTGAAAACAGCTGCGACTGCATAATAGGCATAGGCGGCGGAAGTGCAATCGATACGGCAAAAGGAATAAACATCGTCCGCACAAACGGCGGCAGTATTTTGGACTATGCAGCCTCTGAGTACAAGATGTGCAAAAATCTTATAACAATCCCCACAACTTCAGGAACAGGCTCTGAGCTTTCAAACGGCGCAATTATTACAAATATACACACAGGGCAGAAAATGCCTGTTTTATGTGTAAACTGTATGAGCGAATATGCAGTAATCGACCCGGAACTTGCCTATAAAATGCCCAAAGAACTGACAATAATGACAGGTCTTGATGCCTTTTCGCATGCAGCCGAAGCCTATACAAGCGTCGGCTCAAATATAATGCTTGATCCTATTTGCGAAAAAATTATGGAAGACATAGCTGAAAATCTTCCCAAGGCAATAGCTGACGAAAACAATACCGCCGCAAGAAGAAAGCTGCACACTGCCTCTTCCCTTGCCGGCTGGATGCTCTATAACTGCTGCGCCCATGTAGGTCACTCTATAGCCCACGTTTTGGGCGGTGAGCTTCATATCGTCCACGGCGCAGCCTGTGCCTACGGTCTGCCCTCCGTTATTAAGCTTATTTCCCCTGCCTGCATAGATAAAATCCTCAAAATAGGCAAAATCCTCGGCTGTGACTTTGAGGGAGACGAAACCGCCGAGGAAATCGCAGACAAGACCTCTGAAGCATATAAAAACTTCTGCTATAACACCTTAGGGCTTATACCCGTCAATAAGCTGACCCTTCCCAAATATTCAAAGGAACACCTTGCCGAATTAATATCAGCCGAACCCTTCGCCGGCTTCTCTCCCGTAAAAGTCGATAAATCCACTGCAATGCAGCTTCTGACGGAAATATTCAGTTAATAATGAAAATATGAAAGTTAAATGTAAACTGTCGGTTTCGACCGGCAGTTTTTCTGTATTTGTGTGCCGGGTGATATATAAGCAGGGCAAAAAATATTAATACGGCTGTTGCCGCAATGCTTAAAGGGTATGCTTCCAAAATTGTTTTAAATGTCGGGCTTGTGGGGAAAACAGTATATATCCAAAAAAATTCTGACACCGCAGACACCGATTATTGTCAGCACAGCCGGGACAAGAGAAATCCCAAACCCTCTTAAATAGCCGGACATAACCTCATAAAGCATAGTGAACACATATGCCGTAAAAATAATAACCAGTCTTGTATAGCCCAGTTCAATAACTTCGGAGTCGCCGTTAAAAACAGACAGCAGTTTCCGAAAAGCAGAATTAAAATTATTGCGGAACCGGATGCAGCGGCGTCCTCCAAAAGGCATAAGCCGAGAATTTTTTCGCACCTTTTAATTTGTCCTGCTCCGAAGTTTTGACCTACAAAGGTTGTACAGACATGACTGAAAGAATTTAATATATCATAAACAAATATTTCTATATTAAATGCCGTACTTGAAGCCGCCATTACAACTGTTCCGAGGCTGTTTACCGCCGATTGAATTACAAGATTGGAAACGGCAAACACAGTGCTTTGTATGCCTGCCGGAAGACCAATCTGCATTATTTTGCGCAGACTCTGCCAATCCATTTTAAGTTTTTTTATTTCAATATGTATAACTTGGTCTGACCTTAAAAGCATATGAAAGAAAGTTACAGCGCGGACCGTATTTGACAAAACTGCAGCCATAGCTACACCGTTTACAGTCATTTTTAAAACAATTACCATAAATAAGACCTATAACAGATATGTTGGCTCCCACAGCAGCAACCGCCGCTGTCCGCACATTTTCCGTAAAATTTCCCACAATAGAGCTATACCCGAAGCATTAAAAAGCTGTTCTAAAATTGCCATTGCCGCCGCAGGAAGTGCAAACACGGGAATTTTATCCCATATAGAACCGTTCAGCATATCTATTTCTTTACTTTTTTTATAAACAATTACTTCTCTCTTTTAATATTGTTTTTAGATATAATATGTCGGGATGTATACCGGCTGCTTTAAAGAATATTATAGCAT
>JAJQCI010000094.1 GCA_021202835.1 Clostridiales bacterium
CATTATACCACTTTCAGCGGAGTTTGCAACATCATTATCAACAAAAGTTGCCTTCCACTCCTTGTAAGTCATATCGGCAGGCACGTAGTAGGTCTTGCCGTCTTCACCCCTTGCGGCTCTTTCTCCTATCTCGCCGAAGTCATCATCAAAATAGGGCACTGTGGTTGACCGGCACCTTACGTGGAAGGGCGGCGCCGTTACGCCGGCTTCATAGTCCTTCATAGGGTAAACCCTGCCGTCAAGGCTTCGGCATATTTCCGACGTGTGAGAATCCAGTGTCGCCACTATTTCATATTTTTCAACTCCCAAATCATTAAAGCAGTCCTTTTGAGCGGCTGAGCTGAAATAAGCCCCCTCTGTCATAACAAGCCTCCCGGCGTTGCTTTTTGAAGTGTTCATCTTTTTAGCTATGGCGTCGATGGCCTTTTGAGGGTCTGCCCCTGTCAAAACGCTTCTGGTCAGCTGATTGTGAAGCTCCGAAACAAGCCTGTCTTTGTTATTCCAAATTCTGTCGGAAAAATTAACACCGTCAACCGCCCAGGGCTTAGCCAGAATCTTTTCAACCTGCCTTTGGTCTATAGCCCCAACGTTAAAGCCCTTGTTAAACCCCCTCTGAAGCTCATAGGCCGTGTTATAATAGCCCATTTTATAAACCTCGCTCAGGCCCTCTGTCAGGCTTTTTTCCTGTTTGGCAAACAGCGCTTCAACGCTTTGCCGAATCTGCAGCTTAAGGGCCTCCAGCTTGGAAATATGATACCTTGCCGAAGCGTTTTCAAGCTGTTTCATCCATTTGCCGTTCAGGGCGTTTTCTTCGCCGTATTTTATGTAATCCTTAACGTCCCACTTAAATTCTTTAAGCTCGGCCTTGGAAAGCATTCTTCGGGCTTCGGAGAGGGAGACGCCGTTGTTCTCGGCCAGCCGCCCGAACCACACGGAAATTTTACCCTCAATCTCCTTTTGAGCCGCTCTGTACTGTCTTTCTATATCCCTGAGAGTTTCGGCGCTTAAGCTATTCCCGGCCGCTTCAAGCTGTTCAAACCTCTTTTCCAATAGTCACTGTTTTTCACGTCATGTCACCGCCCTTACTCATCGTCCGGCGGCTCTTTACTCTTGCCGAAGGGCTCATAGCCTTCCTGCTCCTGTTCCTTTTCCTTCTGCTTTTTAAGCCTTTCAAGCTCCGGCTCTACATCATTAACCCACGGGTGCTGGCTTACTATGGTTTCGTCCGAAATTATACCAACCGATTTAACGCAGTTTTCTATGGCTTCGCCCTCGTTTATGAGAACGTCTCTGTTGAAAATAATGTCAACGTTTTCACCCTCAAAATCACCCCTGCCGGTCTGGGACAAATAGGCATTCACAAACCATAAAACCTGATTAAGTGAAGCCTTAAACTCTGTTTCCATTTTGTTGGCGTCAAGATCGATGTCCGAATACATAGACTGTATATTCATCTGGTTGGCGTTTCCCGACAGCCTGTCATCCTTTGCATCATAGCCCATAGCGTTTTCTATAATGGCTTTTTTAAGTAAATCTATGATAACCTTGTAATTTTCTGAATTAACCTCAATCCGCAGGGTGTCAACGCCGCCGCTTCCGCCTTCTCCGGTTCTTACCTTAACAGCTCCGTAAGCGGCAAGGTTCCGCCTGAACTCTCCCAGATTCTCACCGTCATAATTTTTTAAAACAAGAATAGTGTTTCGGCAGTCCTCCTGCATATTGTTGCTGTAGCTGCTTAACATAAGGTTCAAGCCGTCCTGAAGACTCTTAACCCTTTTCAAAAGAGGCAGTTCGTTTCTGTTTGCCCTGAAAGCCACAAGGGGAATCCTCTCCCAGCCGAAGCCCTCACCGCCGGCATAAAAATAAGGCGTCTGTACCTGCGGCTCTTCTGTGTCGAAATCAATATTTGCCCCATCCTTCACAAGCCGTGTTATGCCTCTCTTTGTGTAAACCTCTATTTTTATTATTTCCTTCTCGGTATTCTTCCCCTCATATTTTATAACAGGATATGCCCTTATTGCATAATCTAAAACAGTATGCTTATCATCAGCCCACCCGGGCAGAACCTGCCAGGGCTTAAGCCTTTCCATCCTGATTTTGCCCTCATTGTCATAATAAATATAAAGCCAGCCTATGCCGCAGTTAAAGCAGTCTTCCCCGATTTGCTGAATAGTTCGGTCAAATTCGGCGTCGAAAATCTCATTGTTGAGCAAATCCGAATATGCTTCGTCCTCGGCCTTGAAAACAATTTCCTTGCCCAAAAGATAATTAACCTTCTGGTCAGTCAGCTTACCGTACTGGTTGTTGACTATCCTTGAATTAGGCAGGTTCTTAACCTCAAACGTTTCGCCGTCGGGCCCTATGGCCGTTCTTTTATATTTCAAAATGTCGTGTATGCCAATGTAATATCTTTCCCCCACAAGCATATCATTCCGCAGAGGGCTTATAAAAAACTTGTTGAGCTCTCGCCTTACAAATTCTTTATCGCTTATACGGCTTTCCGCTCCCTGCCTTATTATGCCGTTTATATACGGAGTAAGCCACCCCTTGAAAATCTCAAGCATACCTTTCCCTCATCTCTATTCAAAGCTAAACACCTTACCGACGGCATATCCCTCAAGGGCATATCTCATAGCGTCCATAAGGTGGTTAAAATCATCAACAGGCTTGTTTATGCTGTTGCCTTCCTTGTCTTTATCCCAAGTATAATTGCCTATTTCCTTTATAAAATTACTGCACTTAGGATGTATCAAAATCTTATAATTCCGAATAAAGTCAATTCCTGAGTTGACACTGTCCCGGCCCTTTCTGGCCGCCCTTATGTTTCTTATTCCCAGCTCCCTAAGCCTGTCAATGCTCTTAGGCTCTGCACAGTCGGCAATTATTCTTTCCTTGCCATAGCCCATTTCTTTTATTTTCGCCGCTATATCCTCATTTGTCATAGCCCTTTCATACATTTCATTAAACACCCATATTGTTTTTGTGTCCGGGTCAATAAGGCCGCAAAACAGCGCCGTCGGGTCGTTTGTATATCCGAAGTCAAGACCGAACGCCGACTTGACACCCTCAGCCCTGCTTATTTCCTCAAAAGAAAAAATATTTTCTTCCCAGTTTTCATAAACAAGCCCTTCGGTAATTCCCCAGTCGCCCAAGCCGGCCACCTGATATCTTCTTGGGTTATTCCTCTTCATATCCTCAAAAAGCTTAAGGTCGGCCCTGTCGAGCCATTCATTGCACATATAATTCGTTGTCATTGCCAATATGTTGTTATCAGTCTTGTCAAAAAATCTCTTCTTAAGCCAGTGCCTCTCATTCCAGGGGTTAAACGTTATTGTTATCTGCTTAAAAAGCCCCTTCGGCGTAATCCCTCTTATACTTTCGTCAAGCATATTGAAATCATCTTCATTCGTGACTTCATAGGCCTCCTCCAGCCACATCCAACACAAACACCCCACATCGACGGTAATTGAAGTTATCTTCAAAGGGTCATCAAGTCCTCTGAAATAAATCTTTTGCCCCGTAGGCTTATATGTGAGCTCAAGAGGGCTTTCCTTCACCGCCCAAAACTCACTTACTCCCAGCCTGTTAACTGCCCATTTAAGCTCGGTAAAGCAGGAATCTTTAAGAGTCCTGAACACCTTTCTCACAACAAGAAGATTGCTTCCGGGATATTTCATCATATTCACAATATACCAAAGGGCCGTAGTCTTGCTTTTCTTGCTCCCTCTTGACCCTTTGCAAACTCTGTATCTGCCCTTGAAATTCCAAAACGTTCTATATCCTTTTCCCACAATCTCAGGCAGATACACATTCCCGTCAGTCTTCAAGCTCATCACCGCCTGAAATAACAACCGGCACGCTTCCGCCAAGATTTACATTGTCTTTAAACATTCCGTACCTCTTGCCTATGAGCTCCGCCGCCTTAAGCCTGTCCCTCGCCGATACTCCTATATTCGCCGGCTCCTGAATTCCTTCCCCTGCAAGACGCAAAACCTCTTCAGTCTCTTCTCCTCGCATAACAGCCGTCAGATATTCCATAACCTCTTTAGCGTCAGCCGTTTTTTCGTCATGCATTTTCTCCAGCTGTTCGGCCATATACGCTTTAAGTTCAGGTTTTTTCAGGTTTTCTTCCCCAATGGAGTAAGCCGTCTTCGGTGAATAACCGGCCCGTATTGCTGCCTGTGTGGCATTGCAGCAGGCTAAATATTCATCACAAAACTTTTTCTGCTTTGCATTCATAAGCAGCCCCTCCCCCACAAATATATTTCTTCTCTAAAACACAAAAAGCTCCAAAAAGGAGCTTCCTGCACAAACATACATATAAGGAGTAATTTATAAAAGCTCAAAATGCCTTGTGCAAACTTTTACAATACTATTTTACCACAGATAAGGTGGACAAAATGGACAACTTTTAAAAATTTTTATTTTTTTCAAAAAATCTCAGATACTGCTTTCTGACACTGTGCCTCGTATTATTTCCGCCGACTTCGGCCGCTATCTTGTCATCTTCTCCTCTCTCACAACAGATATGCGCTCTCGGCTTTACGTCCTAACCGAGCGCCTGAGTGTTACAATCTCTCCGGTAAATTCATCAATATAGCTGTAATATTCACTCTTTTCGGAAATAGTCAGCTGCTTTGTGCCGCCGCTCACAGGCACATTCAAACTTGAAAAATCAAACGGAATGCCCTTTTTTCTGTTAAATATTTCAAACATCTTTTTGTTCCTCCATAATTTCTTTTATAATGCTTGTCCTCGCCTTGTAGGTTCTTGTCTTAATAGCCTTTTCACGGTTCTTTACATCTGATAAAACCTTTTCCAAGGCTCTGTAAGCCTTTTTGTATTCATCTGCCCAATCTACAACATATTGAAGCAGTTCTTTGTTATCTTTAGCGTTTCGGCGGTCAATCCTAATCTTTTTAAGTCCTTCCGAAAGCATAGCAAACTCTTCACAAGTATGCTCATATATTTCAAGATTATGTAAAATATCCTGCGTAGCCGCATCGGCCTCATATCCTGCCGTCATAGCTTCATTATGCTTAAACTGTGCTTCCTTCAAAAAGTTCAGAAATCTCTCTATTTCTATGCTGAAAGACGTCATAATAAATCACCCTGAGTCTTCGGTTTGCTTCCCCATTTTCGCCTTACCGGGCGAAGCCTTATCCCAAGCCTGTAAATATGCGCATAAACAGCGCTTTCACTCTTGCCGAACTCCCTACTGAAGTCGCCTATATCATATTTATACTCTTTGAGCATTTCAATAAGCCGCTTGTCCATTTCCTTGGACCAAAGATTTTTTCTGTATAAAAGCCCCATGCTTGAAGTCTTCCATTTGACGGAATTTTTACTCCTTCCGAGCTCTTCTCCCACTTCGGTCAGCGTCGACTTTCCGGCCCTTTCCTTAAGAAGTCTTTCTTCTTCCGTTGTCCAAGGTTTAACATTCCTTGTCATTGCTGCATTATCGCTGTTTTTCTTCAAAAATTTTCCCCTCCTTATCAGGCTTCACAGCCCCGTTATAAACTTCATGCCCCCTAAAGCTGCGCTTATATTTGCCGCCAAAGTCGTCGTTTAAGTAATCGCCAAAATAAATCTCGGCGATTACTCTGTCACCCTTTTTAAATTTCGCCTTGGTTTCGTTAAGCCAACTGTTTTTCACATTTGTAATTGTCATATTCTTCTCCTAAGCTGTTTCCTGCGCTTCCATTATAGCCTTCTTAAACCCAGCCTCATAATCTAACTCTCCAATGTAGTCAAGTACGGCCTGCTTCTCCTCTTCCGTTATTACAGACCAATTTTGATTCAGTTTTAAAACTGTATTGCCTGACCTGTGGGTCAATATAGGCACATCTCGGGTTTTATAAAAAACTTTGCGCCCTATTTTGAGAGTATCCATAAAACCACCTCCATTCATATGTTATTGACCTGTATATTCGTCCTATTACTCTTTATACGCTGACATTAAAGTTTCAAGCTCTTTGTCACAAACTAAAAAATAACTTTTTGGTTTAACTGTATATTTTTTCTCACCTCCTTATGCCGATTCAGTCTTTACAATTTTTCCTTCCCTTGCTATAATCAAGTTACCGATATTGCCGTATCGGAATAATCACAGAAAGGGGGAGTTTTAATGACAAAAAGCGAATTTATAAAGTTATATAATGATTGTTATCAATCCGAACTCCAAGCAGCATTGCCGAGGATTGAAGAACAACTAAAAAAATGTGATAACGGAAACGGCAAAATTGATACAACCCAATTCGGTGTGATATTTTTTACCGAAGCCCTTAAGTCTAATCTTCAAATAACTTCAAAGGTTCTTTCATCTCTTCTTGAATTTGATGATTAAGACATTCAATAATTTCTTTAATATCAATTTGGTTTGAGAGAGGTTTGTTTTTTTGAACCTCTCTTTTTCTTAGCCGATAGTGTTTCATTATAACTGTCAACCTCCTTTCGTTTTGAGTTGATAACCTTAAAACCTCCTTATGCCGATTCAGTAACTTTTTAAGTTACTATTATAATATCACAGCTTTTTTAGTGTGTCAAGAGCTTTTTGGAACTTTTTAAGTTATTTATTTCTTGACTTACGAAAAAAATGTGTTATACTTATATTAAAGGCAGGTGATTGAAATGAAT
>JAJQCI010000259.1 GCA_021202835.1 Clostridiales bacterium
CAAAAATATGCGGCTGACAAACGCCGGCGAAATTATGAGAGAGCTGTTTACAACCCTTAACGCCGACTGCAAAAAAATCGACAGGCGCATAAAAAAACTGAATGAAGAACCTAAGTCGCTTACTATGGGGGCTACAAGCTCCATAGGCGAGTATGTTATGCCCTCTGTATTAAAAAGATACCTTGAATTAAATCCTCAGGCAAAAATTTCTATGGATGTTGAAAACACAGCCAACCTGTTTGAAAAACTTAAAACGGGCAAGGTTGACTTTTTGATTCTTGAGGGAAAATTTGACAAAAATGCTTATTGGCACAGACTTTTTTCGATAGAAAAATTTGTGTGTCTCTGTCCGCCAGCTTATATGCCTGCGGAAGAAGAGATGGATATTGAAAATCTTTTTAAAAACAGACTCTTCTTAAGAGAAAGCGGTTCGGGAACAAGAGAAATTTTCGAAAGTTCTCTTAAGGAAATGGGTTATTCTAAAAAAAGCTTTAAGGCAATTACCGAAGTGGGCAGTCTGAACGCCATAAAAACCCTTGTTGCAGAGGGCTGCGGAATTTCGTTTATGTTTGAGGCTGCGGCAGAGGAAGAGCTTAAATCGGGAAAGCTCAAAAAAATTAATGTAAAAGGCTTTAACACTGATCACGAGTTTAATTTTGTATGTCTCAAAAACACAATGTTTTTAGATGAGTTTGAAATGTTTTTCGATTTTGCAGTAAAAAATAAATAAAATAATTTCCAGTGAAAACCCAAAGGCTGCCGGTTAATCCCTGCGGCCTTTTTGAGTTAGAAAAAACCGTATAAATTTACAATTATAACTTCAAATTATACTTTTAATCCCGAAGGAAAAGTGATATAATATTCATACAGTTTGATTTGAAGGAGGATAAAAATGGACTACAGAAAGACTGCTATGGAAAAGCATGAACAGTGGAAGGGCAAAATTGAAATAAAGGTTAGGTGTCCTTTGGAGACAACCGACGATTTGTCTGTTGCATACACTCCCGGGGTTGCGGAGCCTTGTCTCGCCATAAAGAAAGAGCCGGATTTAAGCTACAGCCTTACAAGGCGCCACAACACAGTTGCGGTTATTACCGACGGAACGGCTGTTTTGGGTTTGGGAAACATAGGCCCTGTTGCCGGAATGCCGGTTATGGAGGGGAAATGTGTTCTTTTTAAGGAATTCGGCGGAGTTGCTGCTATTCCTCTTTGTGTAAGTACGCTTACTCCCGACGAGGTTGTGAAGGCTATAGTAATGTTTTCGGGAAGCTTCGGCGGAATAAACCTTGAGGATATAGGGGCGCCCAGATGTTTTGAAATAGAGGAGAAGCTTAAAAAGGCTGTTGACATACCTGTTTTTCATGACGACCAGCACGGAACTGCTGTTGTTGTTCTTTCGGGGATAAGAAATGCTCTTAAGCTGACCGGAAGAAAGCCCGAGGAATGTCGGGTAGCTATGTCGGGGGCGGGAGCTGCCGGTACTGCTATCGCAAAGCTTCTTTTAACAGCAGGCTTTAAGGACATAACTCTCTGTGATATAAACGGAGTAATTAACAAAGAAAACAACTACAGAGATCCCTATTTGCAGCAGCTTGCGGAAATGACAAATCCGAGAGGCATAAAGGGCAAGCTTTCAGACAGTATTAAGGGAGCGGATATTTTTATAGGCGTTTCAGCCCCGGGCCTTTTGACTGAGGATATGATTAAATCTATGAATCAGGATCCCATTATTTTTGCAATGGCCAATCCCGTTCCCGAGGTTATGCCTGATGTTGCCTACAAGGCAGGAGCAAGGCTTGTGGCAACGGGCAGATCTGACTATCCAAATCAGATTAACAATGTTCTTGCCTTCCCCGGTATCTTCAGAGGTGCCCTTGATGTCAGGGCAAGTGACATAAACGAGGAGATGAAGCTTGCGGCGGCAGACGCTATTTCCGCTCTTGTAAGTGATGAGGACCTGAAAAACGGTATAATTATTCCGTCACCTTTTAACAAGAGTATTTCCCGAAATATTGCAAAGGCTGTTGCAGAGGCTGCGGTTAAGTCAGGAGTTGCACGAATTTAAATGTATTATATAAACATAGAAAATCTTATAAATTTTACCCCTGTGCCCAATTATTTTATAGACAAATACGCCGGGTGTATCGACAGCACATATATTGTGGTTTATTTGTATATTGCCAGACATGCTATAAAAGGAAAGCTGCCCACCGAGGAGGAGCTTTCCGAACAATTTTCTCTCAGCAAGGAGGTTATTCATAAAATAATAACCTACTGGGACCGAGAGGGCCTTTTCGACAAGCCGGAAAAGCCCTGCTACAGCCCGTCGGTAATTTCAAAAATGATGAACTCAGACAGCGAAATTTCAGGCCTTATTTCTACGGCAAGCGCCATATTGGGCAGAGCTTTGGGCCAAAAGGAACAGAGCACTATTTTAAGTCTTTACGATTATTATAAGCTGCCTGTTGACGTTATAACCATACTTTTGGGCCACTGCGCAGAGGTGGGAAATTCAAGCATAAATTACATAGAGAAAATCGCCATTGACTGGTCGGAAAAAAACATAAAAACGGCGGAGGAAGCTGAGGACTACCTTAAGCTTTATTACGGAGATTTTACCAAAATAATGAGGGCCTTCGGCATAAACGGCAGACTTGCCACGGCGAAAGAGAAAAAATATATGGAAAAATGGCTTGTTAGGGATAAACAGCCTATGGAGCTTGTTTTGGAGGCCTGTGAAGAAACGGTAGTGAATACGGGAAAAATAAGCTGGAAATATGCCGACACGATACTCAAAGACTGGCTTGAAAACAATATAAAAACAGTTGAACAGGCAAGAAAATATACAGATGAGCACGCCGTTAAGTCAAAGGCCGAAAAGGCAGGCAAAAAGCCTAAAACGGCTGAACCGGCGCCAAAGCCTGTCAGAAAAACAAACAGCTTTAACAATTTTGACGGAAGAGATTACAGCCAAAACGAGCTTTTAGATTTAGCCTTGGAGCTTTTAGAGGAGCATAACGATGACGCCTGAGTTTTACAGAGAAATTATGAGGGTTTATAACCAAAAACAGACAAAAGCCGCCAGGCTTTCGGCGGAGAGAGAAGCGGAGGTTTATTCCGCAGTGCCCCGTGTGAGAGATATTGACAGAGAGCTTTTAAGCCTTAACGCCGGCCTTGCGAAAATGTTCAGCTATACAAATGGCGAGGCAAGGCTTAAGGTTTCCCATCAGTATAGGGAGAGAACAACAGCTCTTATTAAGGAAAAAACGGAGCTTTTAACACAAAATGGCTATCCGGCGGATTATCTCGAAAATGTTTATGAATGCCCTGTCTGCAGGGATACCGGCTTTGTGGAAAACGAGCAGTGCAGCTGCTTTAAGAAGGCAGTTCGGGAGAAAATGTATGCCGACAGCTCTATGAGAAGCGAAAACGACAATGAAACCTTTGAAAGCTTTTCTCTTGATTATTATTCAGACGAAATAATACCAAGGCTGAATAAATCTGTCAGAAAATATATGGAAGGGGTTTACATACAGTGTGAAAATTTTGCCGACAAGCCGGAGGGAAATATGTTTTTTACGGGAAATCCCGGGCTGGGCAAAAGCTTTCTCTGTCACGCAATAACAAAAAGGCTTTTAGACAGGGGGGTTGACGTTGTTTGTGAAAGTGCCTTTGCGCTTTTTGACAAGCTTATAAAAGACCGCTTCGGAAAGGAGCCCGACAGCGAATATAAAGAAAGTATTTTCAACACGCCCCTTTTGATAATAGATGATTTGGGAACCGAAAATATAAATTCCGCTTCTTCGGCCGAGCTTTTTAACATTATAAACTACCGCCTTGTGAACAAAAAGCCGGTTATACTTTCTACAAATTTAACCTTTGACAATATAAAGCGTCTTTATTCGGAAAGGATAATTTCCAGAATTATGGGTGAATACAAGGTTATACCTTTTTTCGGTCAAGATATAAGAATATTGAAAAAGAAAAGTGTATAATTCCGGCCCTTTTTCGTTATTTTCTGCATTTTTGTCCGTGACTTGTTGACAATTATGACATAATATTGTAAAATATTAATGGTAATAAAACCATTAGAATATTTTATGCTCATATTGGGCTGAAGGGAGAAAATTATGAAATTCAGTTTAAAAAGATTTATGGTGTTTCCTGCGGCGATTTTAGCCCTTTCACTGCCGGCAGTGGCAAAGCAGGCGGTTGAAACGGCTGAGCTTACCTTTAAAAATATTTCCGTATATGCCGACGGCCAGCTTGTCGACACAACGGGGGCGGAGCCTTTTATTTATAACGGTACAACTTATCTGCCTGTAAGGGCCGTTGCGGAAGCTTTGGGAAAAGAAGTAAACTGGGTAGGTGAGACAAGCACTGTTTATCTGGGCGCTATGCCTTCGGCTTTTGTTGAAACAGATACTCTTTTGGAGGATATGTATTCATATAACAGCACATTCTCAAAGGTTGAGCATATTAATAAAGGTGCCGACAACAAGAGCAACTCTTACACAAGCGGCTGTGTTTTTAACTGCTCGAGTACGGGAAAAACAAATGAAAATTCAGCAGAATATTCGCTTAACGGAAAATATTCTTCACTTAAGGGGGTTATAGCGGTTCCCTATGTTGAAAGAAATGTTCAGAAAACAAGAGTCGTTAAATTTTACGGTGACGGTGAGCTTATTTATACCTCTGCAGAGCTCGCAAAGGATTCGGAGCCGGAGCCTTTCGAATTGGATTTATCGGATATTTCTGTTCTTAAAATTCAAATAGAGGGTTCGGCTAATGTAGGCATATATGACGCTATGTTCTATGCAAAGTAAGGGCTAAGCTGAACTGCTGAAAAATAATAGTGTATAATCGTAAGCAAGTTTCCTTAAAAAACGACATAAAATTTTAAGGCACAGACTTTTGAAAGCCTTTAAATGAGAGTGAGAAAAGATTTTTTATTTTTGTCAAGCTCAAAATTATTGTCTGTTTTGACAGGGTTTGACAAGTATATAAACCTCCTACGGGGTGAAAATAATTATATCGGCGGCAAACTGCAAATATAATTAAGTACGGGGGTATTAAATATGAAAAAATTCTTTTGGGATATATTCGTTAAAAGCGGCAGTATAGATGCTTTTTTGGGTTTCAAAGAGTGTGAAGCGGCGGCAAGGGCGGCTGAAGCGGAAGCAACCGCCGCAGCAGAGAGGAACGGACGACAATGAGCACGGAAAAAATGAGGGGAATTGTTATAAGGGAAGTACCTGTAGGTGAATCGGATAAAATTGTGACCCTTCTCACAAAAGAGAAGGGCAAAATAACCGTTTCAGCCAGAGGAGCAAGAAAGCCCAGAAGCAAATATCTTTCAAGCTGTGAGCTTTTTGCCTATTCCGATTTTGTCATTTACACGGCAAGAAAATTCCCCTCTGTTTCCTCCGCTGTTTTGATTGAAAATTTTTTCGGCCTTCGGCAGGATATTAAAAGTCTGGCGGCGGCAGCTTATTTTGCAGACTTTTTGAATAAGCAGGTTTACGAGGGGATAGAGTGCCCCGAGCTTCTCCTGCTTATTTTGACCGGGCTGAAAAAGCTTAACTCGGGAAAGACGGAGCCAATGCTTGCTTCACTTATTTTTGAATTTAAATATCTCTCTCTAAATGGTATGCTTCCCGATTTTTCGGATTATAAAACAGCAAAAAAAGAGGATATTTCACCGGGAGCCTTTAGGGCCCTTGACTACATATCCTCCTGTGATGTCAAAAGGTCATTTGATTTTAATGTTTCGGGTAATGTTTTAAATGAGCTTAAGAATATAAGAAACAGCCTTGAAGAGGGCCTTTCCGATATTCATCTTAAAAGCTATGATTTTCTTCTGGAGGTTTGCTCAAATTAAAGAATGGGATCGGTAAGCTTAACGCCCACAAGATTTACATAAGTGTCTTCGTCCAGAGAAATCTCAACCTCATCTTCTACAGGTATGGTTTTTATAACTGAGCCTTCAGCCCAGCTTGAATTTCTTCTGATTTCAACATACCCTTCCGAACCGTCGCCGGTGTCAAGCTTTGCTCTGTAGTCGCCGGGCTGAATGTCAAAGCCCACAAGATACATGGCTTCGTGCTGATAAATTCCGTCCTTGGGAATGTGGGGATCGGCCTCTTCAACGGGAATGGCAACGCCGTCAAACTTAAGGTATTGACCGGTTGTAACGGATACATATGTTCTTACATTATAGGTTCCGCTTGCCACAAGAGAAGAGGGCGCAGCGCTTAAGTCAGAGGTTATTTCAAAATAGCCTTCGGGGTAGTTAGGCTCTATTACATATTCACCGGCTGTCATTTCTTCGCCTATAAAATATGTACCGCCGTAAAACTTAGTTACCTCCTTTTCGGGCTCGGCCTGAACAGCTTCTTCGGGTTCTTCTTCCTCTGAATCCTCTTCGGACTCTTCTGTTTCTTCGGCTTCTTCGCCGGCTTGTTCTGTATCATCGGTTTGCTCAAGCTCGGTGCTTACAGGCTCGTTTTTTTCAAGCTTTGTATATGCAACGGCGCCGAAAATAACCGCAAGCGCCACTACAACGCCTATAAGTATTATAATTATATTTTTTGTTGTGTTATTTCCCATAGA
>JAJQCI010000172.1 GCA_021202835.1 Clostridiales bacterium
GAATTAACCTCCTTTCAACCGAAATGAAGGGGCAGCCGCCTCAGGTTTTATTGCTCCTTATCGGTTTAAACCGACACACTTATTATATATCGCTATTAATTAAAAATCAACATAAAACCCCTTTTTTGTCCAAAACATTTACTGCTGTTTTTGGAAAGAAACATAACACAAAAATCTGATTTTTTAATTTTCATCTTTACTTTCAACAATTTATTTGATATAAAACAAAACAGGCAATTTACTGACAAGGTTGGTTAGGCGAGCCTTCCGCAGAGGAGGTGGCGCCGTATGACTATGTTTGATATTATTTATGCATATTATGTAACAGTACATTTATGTTACTGCCTTAAATACATAATTCTGCCTAAAATAAGCTTCAAATATAAGAAAAACCGCCCCTAAACGCAAATAGACGGCGGTTTTCTTATAACAACTATATTAATCTATCGCCGCCTAACCACCTTTGAAGTGGATGCTTAGCCGAAAGGCGGAGATTTGGCGAGTATTGGCGTACTCGCCTTTTCTTTTATATTTTTATTATACACCAAATTCCGGTGTATTTCAAGTGTTTTTAAATATTTTTTGAAACAGAAAAGGCCCCCTTTCGGAGGGAAAGAAGGGCTTTTTCTCATATATACAAAGACAGGGGTCGGAATGTGTTTTAAAGACCGGCCAGCTGAGGAAGTATCATTGTTGCGGCAGGAATATAGGTTACTATTAAAAGACCTATAAGAATTGCAACATAATACATAAGCATATAGGGCATTGTCTTTGCAAGCGTTGTTTTTCCTACCTTTATTGCAACGAAAAGTGTGTTTCCTACGGGAGGAGTTACATTTCCTATGCAGAGGTTATAAACAAGCATCAAGCCGAAGTGTACCGGCTCCATACCGAAGCTCTGAGCTATAGGCAGGAAGAGAGGTGTGAAAATAAGTATAGCAGGTGTAACGTCCATAAATGTTCCTGCAACAAGAAGGATAACATTCATAATAAGAAGAAGGATATACTTATTGCTTGTGATTCCCAAAAGAACAGCGGAAATAGCCTGGGGAATCTGTGTAAAGGCCATAACCCAGCTCAAAATGTTTGATACACCGATAAGGAAGACAATCATACCGCTCATTTTAGCGCTTTCTATAAGAATTTCAACAAATGACTTCCATGTGATGTTTTTATAGATTATACCTAAAATCAAAGCATATACAACGGCAACTGCCGAGCCTTCGGTAGCCGTAAACACACCGCATATGATACCGCCGATTACGACGATTATAAGTGAAAGTGCGGGAAGTGCCCTTAATGTTACCAAGCCTAAATTTTTAAAGCTGAATTTTTCCTTTGTGCCCGTATAGCCTTTCTTCTTGGCTATAATTATAGCAACGATTATACAGCAGAGTGCCCAGATTATACCGGGGATATAGCCTGCCAGGAAAAGAGCAGCTACAGAGGTTCCGCCTGAAACAAGTGAGTAGGTAATAAGTGCGTTTGAAGGAGGAATCAAAAGTCCCGAAGGAGCCGAAGCGCCGTTTGTTGCGGCACAGACTGCCTTGTCATAGCCAAGCTCTTCTTCGCCCTCGGCTACCATGTTGCCTACTGCGGCTGCCGCTGCTGAGGCAGAGCCGGAGATTGCGCCGAAAAGTGCGTTTGCGCCTACGTTTGTAACCATAAGAGAACCGGGAAGCTTTCCCAAAAGAGCGTTTACGAAATCAACAAGACGCTTCGCTATACCGCCCTGGTTCATAAGATTTCCGGCGAGAATAAAGAAAGGAATAGCCGTAAGGCTGAACTTGCTCATACCTACGAAGGTTCTCTGAGCCGCCGTTACAACGGATACATCAAGGGGTACCGTTCTCAAAATCGCCGCAAGAGAGGATATGCCTATTGCGTATGAAATAGGTACGCCCAGCGCCAGCAGAACCGCCAGCACGACAATAATTATAAGTAATGCTTCTATTGCCATAATTTATACCCCCTTGCCATTACAAATATCAACTATGTTTAAAGCGGTATATATCATGTTCAAAACGCCGCAAAGTGGCAGAACTATATAGAAAACCCCTATGGCAACTCCCAAAGAAGATGTAAGCTGACCCATAGCCAAAACAGTAATCTGTAAACCGCCGTATACCAGAATAACGGCAGAGAACACAAAGGCTATAACCTCTGCCAAAATAAGGAAGAACTTCTTTGCGTTTTCTCCCATTTTTTCAACAAGAATGGGAATATTCATATGTCCTCTTTCCCCTGTAACCACAGACGCACCCAAGAGTGCCATCCAAGCGAAAAGATAGCCTACAAGCTCTTCAGACCATGCAGAGGGATTTTGAAGAATATACCTTGTGAATACCTGCCAGCAGGTAAGAATAACCATTGCTGCAAAGCTGACTGCCGCAAGGAAATTTAAAAACTTATTTAAAATGCTTCTTATATTGTCCACTTAAACCCCTCCTTACTCTGAATATTTTGCGTTGACTTCCTGAATTGCATCATAAATGGGAACAATATCGGGATTTCCTGCAAGAACCGACTCATGCAGAGGCTGACAGGCTTCTACGAAGGGCGCCTGATCGGGATAAAAGAAATTAACCCCCATCTCTTCCTCGGCTCTCTTCTTTGCCGCCTCAACAGCACTTGTCCATTCTTCTCTTTCAACCTGGTTTATAAGCTTAAAGCCCTCTTCGAAAATTTCTCGATCACTCTCGGGCAGTTCGTTTAAGAAATTGTAGTTTCCGATTAAAATATCGGGAACCATCTGGTGCATATCATATGAATAATACTTGCAGACTTCGCCGTGGCCGTTGTCTGTTAAGGCAAGCTCATTGTTTTCAGCGCCGTCGATTATGTTTGACTGAAGCGCCGTATAAACCTCGCCGAAGCCCATAGGCGTAGCAGAGCCGCCTAAAAGTCTCATCATTTCAACGTTTGTGGGAGACTGCTGAACTCTTATTTTAAGGCCCTTAAGATCGGCAGGTGACTCAATCTGTTTGTTTACGGTGTAGAAATTTCTGGTTCCTGCGTCAAGCCATGTTACGGCTTCGAAGCCGGCCTTTTCCGTTGACTTGAAAAGCTGATCCGTTATTTCTTCATTGTCCATAACCTCATGGTAAGCGTCGGCGTTTACAAAAAGGTAGGGCAGATTGAAAATTTCATAGTTTTTGCTGAAGGTTTCAAGGATAGCGTTGCTGGCTACACAGAAGTCTATTGCTCCCGTTTGTGTCAGCTGAACCATATCTGTTTGAGATCCCAAAAGTTCACTGGGATAAACCTCAACGTCATATTTATCCCCTAAATTTTCTTCTATAAATTCTTCAAAGGCGCTTAAGGCTATGTGAGTCGGGTGCTCCATAGACTGGTTATGGCCTATTCTTACTATTCTTTTGCTTTCGCTTCCGCCGCAGCCCGTCAGAGCCGTAAGAGAAAGAAGTGCCGCAAAAGACAGGGCTAAAATCTTCTTTGCACATTTCATTGTATTACCCCCTCATTAAACACCCGAATATGCCGAAAAACCGCCGTCAATGGGAATAACAACCCCTGTTATGAAGCTTGCGGCGTCGTTGTTAAGAAGGAACAAAACGGCTCCGTTAAGCTCTTCGGCCTCTCCGAATCTCTCCATAGGTGTTGAGGCAAGAATCTTGCCTGTTCTGGGTGTGGGGCTTCCGTCTTCGTTAAAGAGAAGCTTTCTGTTCTGGTTTGTAACAAAGAAGCCGGGAGCGATTGCGTTTACTCTTATGCCCACCTTTGAAAAATGTACGGCGAGCCACTGTGTAAAGTTGCTTACTGCCGCCTTAGCGCCGCTGTAGGCCGGAATTTTGGTAAGAGGAGTAAAGGCGTTCATTGAGGAAACATTTAAAATGCTGCAGCCCTCTCTGCCTAACATGTCCTTTGCGAATTCCTGTGTGGGAAGAAGAGTTCCTATAAAGTTTAAGTTGAAAACGAATTCAACGCCCTTTTGGTCAAGATCGAAGAATGAAACCGTATCTGCGTCGATGTCGCCGGGTGTATAATATTCATTATCTGTTTGTGCTCTGGGGTTGTTTCCTCCGGCGCCGTTTAAAAGAATGTCACACTTGCCCATGTCTTCCAAAACAGCCTTGTGAACAGCCCCGAGAGATTCTTTGTCAAGAACGTTTGCTTTATAGGCCTTTCCTATACCGCCCTTTTCCGTTATTTCATTTGCAACGATTTTCGCCGCTTCTTCGTTAAGGTCAAGAACGGCTACCTTTGCCCCTGCTTTGGCAAGCGTCTTTGCAAACATTCCGCAGAGAACGCCCCCTGCCCCTGTTACAACGGCAACCTTTCCCGTTAAATCTGTTCCGAAACATAAGTCTTTCATTAAAATACCTCCTGTAATTGAATTGCGATAGTTTAACCGGTGTGTTTATTTATCCGCTTTTTCTACGGCTTCAAAAAGACCGTTTATATAAGCGGCGCCCAAGGCTCTGTCATAAAGGCCGTAGCCGGCTCTGCCAGTTTCGCCCCAAATCATTCTGCCGTGGTCGGGCCTTACATAACCGTCGAAGCCGTTGTCGTGAAGGGCCTTTACAATAGCATACATATCAAGTGAGCCGCAGCTTGAAAGATGGGCTCTTTCTTCGAAACCGTTGTCTAAAACAGCTACATTTCTTAAGTGGGCAAAATGTATTCTTCCCATTTTTGCATATTTTGCAGCCATTGCAGGAACATTATTTTTTGCGGAGCAGCCCAAAGAGCCTGTGCAGAGAGTCAGGCCGTTGTGTTTGTCATCTACAAGAGACAAAAATCTGTCAAGACTCTTTTCATCCGTAATTATTCTGGGAAGGCCGAAAATACTCCAACAGGGGTCGTCCTCATGAATAGCCATATTTACGTCACACTCAGCCGCAACGGGAATGACTCTTTCAAGGAAATATTTAAGATTGTCCCAAAGGTCGTCTTCGCTCATTGCGTTATATTCCGCAACAACGCTCTTAAGCTCCTCTCTTGAATAGCTTGCGTCCCAGCCGGGAAGAGTTAAATCGCTGTCGCTTTCAAGGGGATTAACCTTGTCAACCTGCTCCTGATAATAAACAAGAGAGGTTGAGCCGTCGGGAAGCGGATGGTCAAGCTGTGTTCTTGTCCAGTCGAAAACAGGCATAAAATTGTAGCACACACACTTAACACCTGCTTTGGCCACTCTCCTTATGTTTTCACAATAATTTTCAATATATTTGTCTCTTGTGGGCTTGCCCAGCTTTATGTCTTCGTGAACGGGAATACTCTCTATAACCTCGAAGGCAAGACCTGCCTCCTCTGTCAGCTTTTTAAGCCGGGCTATGCTTTCCTCACTCCAAACCTCACCTACGGGAACGTCATAAACGGCTGTAACAACAGAATACATACCCGGAATCTGTCTTATATTTTCAAGGGTAACCTTGTCGTCTTCGCCGTACCATCTGAATGATAATTTCATAACTGTGTCCTCCTCTCTGTTATTTCTTTTATCACTGTATTCTAATTATATATTTATTTTCTTCTTCAAAACATTGTTTTACTTGTTTTAAATCTTGCATTTCTTGTCATTATGACGTATAATAAAGCTTAAGGAGAACTTTTTTTGTATTTATTTAACAACCGCCCGGAGGTGAAAATTTATGGCAGCCAAAAAAATGCACAATGACCCCATATCCTTTATATGGCGCCAGCAGATAAATTCAACTGATTTTGAAGCCTTTTATTACAGAGACATAAATTTGGGAAATATCGAGCCTCATAAACACAATCACTACGAGCTTTATTTCTTTCTCGAGGGAAATGTAAAATATGCCGTAGGAGATCAGCGCTGTGATTTAAAGCCCGGTGATTTTATTATGATTCCTCCGAATACCGTTCACTATCCCGAAACAATAGACGAAGACTACCCCTACAGAAGGTTCGTTCTTTGGATTCATAAAGACCTGATGGATTTGTTTGCTTCATATTCAAAAAGCTTTTCTTTCGGAATGGATTTCACAAAAAACGACAGCCGTTATTTTTATCATCTGGAATATATTCAGTTTAACGAGCTTTTCAGCAATCTTTTGGATCTTTGGCAGGAATATAACGACGAAAGAGTTTTCAAAAAAGAAACCTGTGTTGTTCACATAATGATGATTCTTCTTAAAATCAGCCGAATTATATATGAAGAACAAAACGAAGTGGCCTCGGTTCCTCAAAAGGAGCTTTATAATATGATTTTGGATTATATAAACACGAATATAGCCAAACCTTTAACCCTTGACAGCATAGCCCGCCACTTTTTCGTCAGCAAGTATTATGTTTCACATATTTTTAAAGACAATCTGGGAGTTTCCCTTCACCAGTATATAATCAAAAAAAGGCTAAACGCCTGCCGGGACGCCATAGCCGCCGGAGAGCCTATAACCTCTGTGGCGGAAAAGTTCGGCTTTCCCGACTATACCGGTTTTTACCGGGCTTTTAAAAAGGAATACGGTATTTCCCCGAAGGAATTCAGAAATCAGGTTTTGCTTAAATAAAAAAACGTTCCCAGCTCAGAAAACTCTGCCGCAGACTTTATTTTTGGCTTGACAGTAAGGGGTTGTTGTGATATTATAAAAATATAAAAAGGAGCAACTTAAGG
>JAJQCI010000224.1:0-4884 GCA_021202835.1 Clostridiales bacterium
GTTGTATGACAGAAAATATAAGCTATAAGGATAATATAGAGACAAAAAGGTGGGATGTTTCGCTGACGGGTGAAATAGATATTTTTAACTCTGAAGAGGTCAAAACCGTCCTCCTGCAGATGATTTCCGAAAAGGAACAGGACGTTTTTATAGATTGTAAAAACTTAAGCTATATAGATTCAACAGGGCTTTCGGCTCTTGTGGCAATTCTTAAAAAGGTAAAGGCTTTTTCGGGCAATGTTGTTCTTAAAAACCTTCTGCCCAATGTCTTTAAGGTAATTAAAATAACAAACCTTGACAAACTGTTTATCATAGAGGGTGATGAAAATGAATGAAACTATGAGCAACGATAAAATTGTTCTTTCACTTCCTTTAAACAGTGCCTATATTTCAGCCGCAAGACTTACAGCGTCTTCTATAGCAAACCGTCTGGGGTTTTCCACAGCCGAAATTGAAGATGTTAAGGCGGCGGTTTCGGAGGGCTGTACTTTTATTATAAAGGAATTTGAAGAATATAAAGAGGAGCTTTTTAAAATCTCCTTTTTCACGGGGAATAAATCTCTTGTTATAAACATAAAAATGGATAAGCCCATAAAAGAGCTTGACGAAGAAAACATCTGTATTCTTATGATTAAAGCCCTTATGGACGAAGCAAATTTTACTACCAAGGGCAATAAGAACCTGACTATTGTTATGAAAAAGATTCACAGAGAAATTGACCTTTTTTAACGCAGCCCGGTTCGGGGCCGGTTTCGAAAGAGGTGGTATTATGAAAACCTTTGAGGTTGTCTTTTCAAGCAACATAAAAGAAGTAAATAAAATTGTTAAAAGTGCTTTGGAATACATAAGTGAAAGCATACCTATGGCAGACGCCGACGAGCTTATGGAAATCAGGCTGATTTTAAGCGAGCTTCTTTTTAACGCCGTTATTCACGGAAACAAAAACAACGCAGAAAAATTTGTTAAGCTTAAAATCATAACCGACGGAAACACTGTAAACACTGTTATAAGTGACCAGGGTGAGGGCTTTGACTTCGGCCGCCTTTCCTACAAAAACAGTGAACCTTCAACAGATGAACACGGCAGGGGAATTCTTCTCGTGAAAGCCCTTGTGGATACTATTGCTTACTCTAAAAACGGCAGCAGAATTTTATTCAGCAAAAAGGTGGGAGTTCATGTATAAAATACTTATCGTAGACGATAACCCCTCCACTCTTTTGGCTGTTACCACATATCTTTCTATTCACGACTATTCCGTCTATTCTTCCACAAGCTGTTCAAATGCGCTTATTAAAATTCCGCGAATTATGCCGAATCTTATAGCCGTAGCTTCCCATCTCCCCGATATGTCGGGCTTCGATTTTTGCAAGACAATAAAGAGTGACTCTGAATACAGAGAAATTTTAGTTCTTATGATTATCGACCCCACACTGCCGGGAGAGGAAGATAAGGCGGTTTATGCCGACTGTGACGACTATGTGACAAGAGGCTTCACGGGCAAGCTGCTTCTGTCTAAGCTGCGTTCTCTTTTCAGAATCAACGACCTTAACAATTCCTTAAAAAGCAGATATGCCGAGCTTGAAGAGGCCAACAAATATCTTGAGATGCAGATACAAATGGCTATGAAGGTTCAGCGTTCCATAATTAAGGACGTTGATATGGATTATAAAAACATAAAGGTAAAAACGAAATATCTCCCTGCCCTTGCCATAGGGGGCGACTTCTTCAATGTCAGGGTTATAGACAAAAACCGTCTTGGCATAATTATAGGAGACGTTTCGGGCCACGGCATTTCGGCCTCACTTCTGACTATAATGCTGAGCCAGATTTTTGTTTCCTTCTGTCACGATATTGATATGCCTTCGACGCTTCTGAAAAAAATGAATGAGTCTTTCTATTCTGTTTTTGAAGACTCCGACAGCGATATGTATGCCTGCGTTTTCTACGCCATAATAGATTTAAACAAGGGTAAGGTAACATATTCCAACTCGGGAGAGAGCTATCCCATTCTTATAAGCGAAAACGGCAAAAATTCAACGGAGCTTGAGGTTGACGGCATACCTGTTGGCATGCTTAAAGACGTTAACTATGTTGACAAAAGCTTTGACTATAAGGAGGGAGACGTTCTCTTTTTTCATACCGACGGACTGGGGGATTTCTACTATAAAGACGACAACAGCTTTTTTATGGAGAAGCTGAGATATTCCCTTATGGAGACGGTTAAAGCCTATGACAAGGTTGAAGACATTATGGCCGTGACCTTGAAAACATTTTACAACGAAAAAGACAGTCACAAATATAAAAACGACGACGTAAGTGTAATAGTATGTAAGCTTTAAATATTAATAATTATTTCGGAAAGGACTGAACATTGTATGAGAGAATTGTGGAAACCGGGAACGGTTTTATACCCTGTGCCCGTTGTTTGGGTTTCCTGCGGAAATTTTGAAGAGGGCGAAAAAAACATCGTTACCGTTGCATGGACGGGAACAATTAATTCCGATCCTGCTATGCTTCATATTTCCGTAAGGCCCTCCAGATTTTCATATGAAATTATAAAGAGAACAGGCGAATTTGTCGTAAACCTTCCCACGGAAGACCTGGCCTTCGCTACAGACTGGTGCGGAGTTAAATCGGGCAGAGATTTTGACAAATTCAAGGAAATGAAGCTGACTCCCGAAGCAGGCAAGTTCACAAAATGCCCGATTATAGCCGAAAGCCCCGTTGCCATAGAGTGTAAGGTTAAAAACATTATCCCCTTGGGCAGCCATGATATGTTTTTAGGTGAAATTTTAGGCGTTTCCGTAAAATCCGAGCTTATGGATAAAAGCGGCCGATTCTGCTATGAAGACGCAAAGCCCCTTTGCTACTCCCACGGAGAATATTACGGCCTGGGCAAATATCTTGGAAAGTTCGGCTATTCCGTTAAAAAGAATAAATAACAAACAACCCCCAAAGGCCGCTTAAGCTTTTGGAGGTTCTTTTTATATTGCGTAAAGTTTAATTATAAATCTCTTTGAAATAATCAGAATATGTCATTTCTCTGCTTTCGTCACAGTTTTTTGCGTTAAACCAGCTGCTTTCGTTTTCTTCCTCAAAATAGATATATCTTTTCATATTGAACATTCTGTTAAGCAGATTCCGGAAATAGCTATAGTCAATGGGCTTTTCCCAGTTTTCATATGCATTATCGCTTTCTTCAACAAGGCCGGTTTCTAAGGCAAGGGCATACACTTCCTCAGATGTTATATTATCCGGCATATCAGTCAAAAACCATAGCATATAATATACACAGTCTTTAACGGAAGCTCTATCGCAAAACATATTAATTATTTTATTGTCATAGCTAAAATATGTTTTTTCGCCTTCATTTTCATCGGGCAGTATGCCGTATATCATAGAAAACACAGTTGTTTCTCTGCCGTAATCCGGCATGTCCCGGCTTTTAAAGACATAGGCTTCAACATATTTAAGCCATTCTTCACTTAAGCCTGCCGCTTTCATAACCGAAACACAGACGTCTGAAGCTTCAAAAAGCCCTTCGACTCTCATTCCGCCGGCTTTTGTAACAGCCATAAGGCAGTTCAGCTTTGAAATATTTACAATATTAAGCTCTTTTATAACCTGAGCCGAAATGCTGTTTTCATCTGTATCGTTGACTGTTTTACAGAAAGGCGTTAAATAATCAATATATGTCATTTCTCCGCTTTTATCATATTTCACAAAATTATGATAGCTGTTGACCCATGTAATAGGATCCATATTGTCATTAAATTCGAGATACAAATATCGTTTTTCATTTAACATTCTGCATATTAATGTATAATAATTATCATAGCTTAGAGTCTCATCCGGATTAATATAAAAGCTGTCCTCAGACTTAACAAGCCCACGAAGCTTTGCTCTTTCAAAAAGCTCGTCATCTGTTTTGTCCTTTGCTACAGAGTCGATAACTCTCATAATAAAGCCTACACAGTCCCTCGCCGTCGCTGTTTCATTTGGATAATAACTTAGCCATGTGGATGCTTTTTCATTTTCCTCACCCAAAACAACGCCGGTAATATCGGCAAAATAAAGATATTCCCTGTCATAAAGGGGGTCGTCGAAAAATAATTTTTCCATTATTATATATCCGCTTTCAAAATATCCGTCAGCCTGAAGGCCTGCCGCTTTCATTATTCCCACAAGACAGTCATGGCGTGTGACGCAGTTAATAACCTCCTCAGCCTCCGGCTGTTCGTTTTCGGCATACTCCTCTGCCGAAACAGGCAAAACCCCACAGCTTAACAAAAAAACAAAAAGCGTAACATAAAGCATTAATTTTTTTAACATTGTTGTCCTCTCCTTTTCAAAAAATCTCCCCTGAACAAAGCTTTGCCACGGCAATCTCTATTTGACTGCCGTGGCTTCGCCGAAAATCATTATTTATATTTAGGTGAAATAACTACATGTCTGTAGGGCTCTTCGCCTTCGCTGAAGGTTGTTACATAGCGGTCATTCTGAAGGGTTGAGTGAATTATACGTCTTTCGTATGGGTTCATAGGCTCCAAGATAACGTTGCGGCGAATATGCTTTGCCTTTTTAGCCAAATTTCTGGCAAGATTTTCAAGTGTTTCCTTACGCTTTTTTCTGTAGTCCTTAGTGTCAAGATGAACGCTTATATAGGGGCTGTTTCCCTTGTTGACAACAAGGTTTGTAAGATACTGAAGAGAATCCAGCGTCTGGCCTCTCTTGCCTATTATAACGCCCATATCGTCTCCCGTAAGGTTTAAATAAAGCTGGCGACCGTTTTCATCCTGCTTTTCAATTTCAACCTCAAGATTCATTGTCTTAAAGACTTCCTTTAAGAATACGCTTGCATCCTCAACAGCCTTGTCAATATTA
>JAJQCI010000224.1:4894-6534 GCA_021202835.1 Clostridiales bacterium
ATACTTACCCGGCTTCTTGGGGTTACCGGCCCTTCTGGCGGCCTTTTCATCTTTCTTTTCCGCCTTGGCAGGCTTAGGCCGCTTTGCCGGCGTTGCTTCCTTCTTTTCCGTCTTTATTTCTTTCTTTTCGGTCTTTTCTTCCTTCTTAATCTCTGCCTTGGCTTCCTTTTTGGCAAGTCTTGCTTTTTCTTCCTCGGCTGCTTTAGCTGCCTTTTTGGCCTCTTCCTCGGCCTTTCTTGCTTTTTCGGCCTCCTCGGCCTTTGACTTTTCAATATCAAAGCCTATTCTTTTTACAAGAACCCTTGCGTCCTTTGCGCCTATCCCCAAAAAGCCTTTTCTGGGCTCTTCTATTACGTCGTAGTCTATTTCGTCATAGCCTAAGCCCAAAATTTCCTTGGCCTTGTCTACGGCTTCGTTAATGGTTTTTCCTGTCATTTCTATATAATCCATTATTTTTTCTCCTCCTTGCTTTTGCCGCTTTTGCTCTTTTTGTCTGTTTTAACGACAACATTCTCCTTTTCTCCCAGCTTTTCAAAATATTTGTTTAAAAGATGCTGCTGAAGAACCATAAACAGGTTGCCCACAATCCAATAAACGCCTACACCGGCAGGCAGCTGAACAGTGATGTATGCCATCATAAGGGGCATAATTATGTTCATAATCTTCTGCTGCTGAGCCATCTGTTGATTTGAAACCTCATTGCTTCTTGTCATAAGATAAGACGAAAGCCATGTAGTAACACCTGAAAGTATAGGTATAAGAAGCTTAATGTTAAGATTAAAGCCTACTATTTCCGTCATTCTTATGCCTAAGAAGGTTTCAATCGCCGTCTGGCTTGCGTAGAGAGGCTCAATCTGTGCCGCTGCCGAAGCAGGCAGGGCAGAAACAATCTGCTGCCACTGGTCAACGCTTATTTTATTAAGAAGCTTACACAAGTCACTTATAACCGTAACGTCAAAGGTTGAGTAAAGACTGGAGGGCACCTTTTCAAGGGCTATGGGAATAAGTGTCTGGTCTAAAAAGGACTGTGTTGAATTGTCAACAATTATGTTCGCTATCTGTGTATATACCTCTGAAATGTGGTTGATATACAAAAAAGCATTTTGCATTATATAATAAAGGGCAAAGAATATAGGCAGCTGAATAATAAGGGGCAGACAACCGCTGAAGGGATTAAAGTTATTCTTTGCATATATTTTCTGTGTTTCCGCAGCCAGTTTCTTCTGAACCTCGGGGTCGTTTGATGCGTTTGAATGTTTTTCCTGAAGCTTGTTGATTTCCGGCTGAATTTTCTTCATAATATATGACGATTTTTGCTGTTTATAAGACAGCGGCGTCATTATTATTCTGACAACAAGCGTAAACAGAATAATTGCAAGCCCGAGAGAATTGCCTTCTCCGAAAAGGAAATATATACCATTATAAATCCAGTTCATAACCATGCCAAGCACATAGGCAATAGCTCCCGTGATGGTTCCGGGGTCTTTCTGTACCATACCCCTCAATAATTGAAACGAAATTTGGGTAAACAACATAATTCCTCCTAAATTTAGCCGATTCGGCGGATTTTAATTTACAGGCGCACACAAACGCACCCACTCTGCACAATACATAATTATTTTAGTACAATTTTTGGAAAA
>JAJQCI010000112.1:0-588 GCA_021202835.1 Clostridiales bacterium
TTTTGGCTATTGCTGGGTGATTTTGTGCACTTTTTTGGTTTTGCTCATTTATAGTAAGATAATATAATTTAAGAGCAATTTCAATACTTTTTCACCGAATGTTATAATTAATGCACGAATGTCAAATTCAATGAAAAATATAAATGATAAATTTTAATGTCTTTACATATAATAAAATAAGCTACTCAGGGGTATATATAAAAAACTGTCACAACCGTCACAGCTGTCACTGCCGTCATAGATTCAAAAAAGGAATCTTCGGGGCAAAAATAAAAAATAGTTGCGGTTCTAATGGGGTGCAGTCAAAGGCAATATAGGTGGAATAGGGATTAACTTTCGGGCAAAGAAAAAATAAGGATTGGTTCTATTTTTTATTTTTTGCCCGCAGGTTTGTTTTAAAACTACCTTCACCTAATTGTAGTATAATGTCGAACCCAAGATGATGGAAGGATGGCTGTGAGATGTGGGGAATAAGGAAAATAATTTTTATGGTATCATTTTGGTATCAAATTGCATTAGAAAAGTGCTGTGTTGGGCTTATTTGGCGGAACACAGCACTGGGTTTCATTATTCCCACTCGAAAATCCC
>JAJQCI010000112.1:598-6525 GCA_021202835.1 Clostridiales bacterium
TTTAAGGTTATTACCTATTAAAAAAGGTGATTTTTCAGGGATTTTTTTGGTTCGGAATATTCACATTATTTATATTTTTTCGGATTTATATTGTCATTTTATTGTCACCCCTTACAGCCGCAAATCAACGAAGTTTAAATCAATTTATACCGTTGTTGATTTACCACGCAAAAGGCGAATTGTCGAAAAAATGAAGATTGCAAGATTGTCACAATTTTTATATATGTAATATGACAATCTTAATTTTCCTCGCTCGGCGGTGTATAGTTTCTTACGGCAAGCCCCGAAGTATCTTTTGTTACCATTATAGGTGAATCCATTTGGGTAAACTTAAATTTTTCATACATACTGTTTTTTTCTTCCCTGACAGTCTTTTTTACACTTTCATTGCTTATGTCGGCTGCTTGTTCTTCAATGTTATCAAGCATAGCCTTAATTGTTGCCCAGTTCATTAAAAACTTTTGCAAAGATTTATTCTTGAATTTTATGCTTACGGAATCTTCGTCATATGTTCCGTCTTCTTTTTTTCCCTCAAATATAAACTCTATCTTATCGTCCATAAGAAAAAATAAGGAAGCAACATCTCCTGCGGTTTCAATACTTAAATCATAAAATATGCTGACACTCAAATTAAGACCGGCTGCTATTTTCGCTAACTGGTCAGGTTTGGGGTTTCTTTCGCCCTGTTCATATTTTCTTATAGTTGAGGCTTCAAGTTTAGACAGCTTACCCAGCTGACTTAAATTATAACCCCTCATTTCTCTGAAAAACTTAATTTTCTCGCCTATGGTCATATGCCTGTCTCCTTATTCTTTCTTGCTTCATTATACAATATTTATTTTCAAATGTAAATAAAAAACTGAAAATATATCTTGACAGCCACCGTAAAAAGTTGTATACTCTAAATATGTACAAAAGTACAAATAAAATACTTAAGTACAATTTAAATTTTTAAGGAGGAATTGAATGAACAAAGAATTATTTGTAAATGCAGAGGTCTTAACCTCTGAGTTAGGTATATCCCGTCCATTTGCCTACAAACTCTTGGCTCAGTGGAACTCAGAGCTTGAAAAAGCGGGTTACTGTGTAATTCATGGTAGAGTGCCCCGTGCCTACTATGAATCAAAATTCTACGGCTTCGACAGCCGAGAAAAGGAGGCGATTTAATGGCTGTCATCAAAAACAAGAAAACAGGTTGTTGGGAAGTCAGAACATACTATAAAACCTACAGCGGCGAGCAAAAACAAAAAACAAAACGTGGTTTCCAACGCAAATCCGAAGCCCAGAAATGGGAAGAAGATTTTAAAACAAGCCACAAATTAAGTTTAGATATGCCTTTTTCAAACTTCGTTGAGCTTTATCTGCAAGATATAAGTCCTCGACTAAAGGCTTCTACATTGGCAACCAAGCTGAACATCATACAGAATAAACTTATCCCCTTTTTTGGAGATATGAAAATGTGCGATATTGACAGAGTTGATGTTATCAGGTGGCAGAACGAAATGCTGAGTTTTCGGGATTCAAACGGCAAAGGTTATTCCAAACAGTATCTTCGGACTATGCAGAACCAACTCAGTGCAATTCTGAACCATGCTGTAAATCTGTACGATTTGAAATACAATGTTGCCCGCAAAGCAGGCTCTATTGGCTCAAAAACAGAAAACATTTCCGAAGCTAAAATTTGGACACCGGAAGAATTTCGGAAATTCTCAGAAGCTGTAGCTGACAAACCTTATTCCTACTATGCTTTTGAAATTCTGTTCCACTGCGGACTTCGAGTTGGCGAGCTTTTAGCCTTGACGAGAGAGGATTTTGACCTTGAAAAGAAGGTTTTGCACATAACCAAAAATTTTCAGCATACCAACGGTATTGACTACATAACAACGCCCAAAACTCCTCAATCTGTCAGAGATGTGTTTTTGCCGAACTTTCTCGTAAAAGATTTGGAGAATTTCTTCTCAACCATATACGGCTTAAAGCCTACAGGCCGACTGTTTAACTTCTCAAAAGCCTTTCTTCACAAGGAATTAAGCAGAGGAGCAGCAATAGCCGGAATACACCGTATAACAATCCATCAGCTTCGCCACAGTCACATTTCTCATCTTATCCATTTGGGATATTCGGCAGTTGACATTGCAGGACGTGTCGGTCACTCGGCGCAGGAGATAACTTTCAGATATGCTCACGAATTTCCGTCAGTGCAGTCCGACATCGTAAACTCTCTTGATGAAGAAATGTCAAAACAGGCTGAAAAGGAGGCAGATATATATGTCAAAAAAGAATACTGACACGAAAAACAAATGGAGAAACAAAACCATAGCTTTTCGTATTTCACCACAGGAAGAACAGCAATTATCACTGAACGTAAAACTCTGCGGATTCAGAACCCGTCAGGACTATATTCTGCAATGCCTATTAAACCACAGTATCATTGCAGTCGGCAATCCGCTTATGTTTATATCATTCAAACGGCAACTCAACAAAATCTCAGCCGAACTCGAAACAAACTCTCACACCGAAATCGGCGAGGAAAACACAGCTGCTATAAAAACAATGCTTGAAATCATAAAAGCATTTGAGAAAACTAACAAAACAAAGGAGGCAAACATAAATGAACGATAACACAAAAAATTCCGCTCGGAATAAGGAGCAGTCTCTCACAACAAACCCCTTATCCGAACAGCAATTCTCTCACAAAACCATTTTAACAGAAAATGTACCCGAAGGCAATACGAAATTTAACATTCTCTGTTTGGAAGATGTTGAAGTTGAAGCAGTCAAATGGCTGCTTTACCCCTATATTCCCTATGGAAAAATCACCATTTTGCAAGGTGATGCAGGCGAGGGAAAAACAACTCTTATGCTTGAAATCATAGCACGTCTTTCAAAAGGTGAGCCTGTTTACCGCAACTCCCAAAGCTGCGAACCTGTTAATATCATTTACCAAACTTGTGAAGACGGTCTGGGCGATACAATTAAGCCCAGACTGCTTCGGGCAGGAACAGACTGTTCAAGAATTTTCTCAATTGCAGATGATAAGCAGCCCCTGTCTATGACAGACTGCCGAATCGAACAGGCTATAGCAGATAAAAATGCACGTCTGCTTATGCTTGACCCCATACAGGGTTTTCTCGGAGCTTCGGTAGATATGCACAGAGCAAACGAAATCCGCCCCGTTATGAAACATCTCTCAAATCTTGCCGAAAAATACAACTGTGCAATCGTACTTGTAGGACACTTAAATAAATGCGGCTTTGCCAAAGCGGCTTACAGAGGTTTAGGCTCTGTTGATTTTCAAGCCTCGGCTCGAAGTGTACTTTTAGTCGGCAGACTGAAAAATGAGCCAAACGTCCGAGTGCTCTGTCAGTCTAAAAGTTCTCTTGCTCCCGAAGCAAACGGACTTGCCTTTGAGATAGACCCCTCAACGGGTTTCCGTTGGGTTGGAGAAGTACAGCTTTCTTCCGACGATTTATTAAACGGAGGAACAAACGCAAAGGTGCTTAAAAAAGATTCGGCGGAGGAACTGCTCCTTTCTCTTTTGAGAAACGGCGAACTTCCGCAGACCGAAATAAAAGCTGCTGCCGCAAAGAAAAACATTTCCGAAAGAACTCTTAACAGAGCAAAAGCAAACTTAGGTGTTGTTTCCAAAAAGGCAGGCAGCCAATGGTATTGGAGTTTGAAGTAAACTCCGATACCGCCATATTAGGTGCAGATTTATCTGCACAAAACCGCTGAGCACAGCGAAGCCGCAAAAAGTTTTGATGCCGCCCTTAAAGGCGGTGTCAAAACTCATTTTGCGTTACTTTCGGGAAAGTAACAAAGCCGTTACCGCCCGAACATTTTAAATTTGCACTGCTCACACTCACTGAAAGGATGTGAAAAATTACGGTAAAAAGCATATCATTAATGAAGGGCAAAGGCTCTCTTGCCCACAACAACAGAGAGTTTATTGCCAATAATGTAGATTCGGACAGAACAAAATATAACATATATTACAGACAGGAAAGTCTTAAAAATGCCTATACAAATTGCTTCGCAAAAGCAATAGAAAATTATAATGCGAAGCAAAAAAGAAAAGACCGTCATATAAACGGAGTAGGTGGATATATGGAGAAAATTAAAAATTCGGGCAACGGTGAAAAATTATTTTACGAAACTGTAGTACAAGTCGGAAACATATATGACAGTGCCATAGGCACTGAGCAAGGTGAACTCTGCAAAACCATACTCGACGAGTATATGAAAGAGTTTGAAAAAAGAAATCCGAACCTCTATGTATTCAATGCTGTTATGCACAACGATGAGTGTACTCCCCATTTACATATAGACTATATTCCTCTCGGCAGAGAATATAAACAGGGTTTAATGGTCAGAAACTCCCTTGACAGAGCCTTTAAACAGCAAGGCATAGACGGAAAGAATAACAAAAGAGAAAACAGTACCATAGCTTGGGAGCAGCGTGAGAAATCAGCCTTGGAGACAGTTATGAACCGCCACGGTGTGGAGCGAGCTGCCGAAACAGGCTTACACAGGAAGAACCAAAGTGTAGAACAGTTTAAAGCTACAGTCCACGACACAGACAACCGCCTACAACAGCTTCCGCAGCAAATAGAATATAAGCCTGCAATGTTTAACAAGGAAAAGGCTGTTGTAAACACAGCCGACCTCAAAAAGATTGAAGAAAAAGCGAAGCTGCTCACCATAAAAGAAAATAATCTCGTAAGCCTTGAAAAGCAGGAAAACAAGAAAATCGCCGCCATATCCGATTACAGCGGATATAAAGCAAAATATGAAGAAACCGCTGAAAAATGCAAAACCCAAGCCGAAACCATAAAGAAACAGGAAGCACAAATAAAAGAACAGTCGGAAAAAATCGATGAAATGGGCGAATCAAGTTTTAAAAGCACCAAGAGAAACTTAATGCTCGGCATAGACTACAGAAAAGCTTTAAATTCCCTGACATCTATCATAACTTCCATTGCTGAATTGTCGAGGGCAGTAAATGCATTGTTAAAAAACAAAGATTTACCCACAGAAGTAAAAGCAGGCTTAAAAACATCTGTATCATTTTTGACAAAGACCATCTCCGACCTTCCGGCATTGGATAGTGCAGAAGATTTTCAAAAAGATCCCACTCTCAAAAAATATAAAACCACAAAAAACACCCTTGATACCGCAACCCCCGAAATGTCCCCTGCACTCTCAGAACTGTATTCAGCAGAACTTATCAATGCCAATAGGAAATATCCTCCGAAGCTGACCTATAAAGGCGGCAATATGGGCAGAGGCTTCTATGACATATATGACGGTCCTTTCGGCAAATTTTACGGAGGAATAGAAATCCTTGATGAACTTATGGAAAAAGGTGTCAAAATTCACGACCCATACGATTATATAAAACGTTCCCATACGAAATAGAATAATATGACCTAATCCGACAGGAGCAGATGTGTGCATAAACTAGGTCTGCTCCTGTTATTTGTGAGAGAGCGCTACAATATCCGGCAAACATTTTTTGTAGTTTAATAATTTTACTAGTTGTTTTAATTTGCATAAATTTTTTACTAAAAGCACACTCACACTCAATTGGATTACTTATGATATTAATCTTCTACCATTTTTCTATTACATCTTCTAATAGAATTAGGCAGCATTACATCTATTTCTTTTTCAGAAAAAGTTTGTTCTTCCTCTGTTTTTAATGCTTTTTGAGCAGCTCGATAGCTTTTTGCATCTGTTCGGGGTGAATTTACATATGCTGTTGCTGTTCTTTCTTGTAATTCATCACGCTTATTTCTTATCTCTTTAGCTTCCAACATTTCAAAATCTGTTAGCAATGACACATATTCCTCTCGTATTTTCCACAATATGTCAGAAGTTTTTTTGTGCTCTTGGGCTAATGCCGAAGGATTAGAGTTCTTTATATA
>JAJQCI010000250.1 GCA_021202835.1 Clostridiales bacterium
CAACAAAAATTTCCCGTAAAATGAAAATGATTTTAAAAGTTTTAAAATATGTTGCAAAATAAGGGGCTTTGAAGTATAATTAAATCATTATAACAAGAGAGGCAGGAGGTTTATGTTTGAGATTTTGAAAACAGAGGGACGGGCCAAAAGAGGGCGGCTTGAAACCGTTCACGGTGTTATAGAAACGCCCGTGTTTATGAATGTGGGAACATTGGCCGCTATAAAGGGCGCTGTCAGCTCTGTTGATTTAAAAGAAATAGGAACACAGGTTGAGCTTTCAAACACCTATCATCTGCATCTGCGCCCGGGGGATAAGGTTGTAAGAAGCTTAGGAGGACTTCACAAATTCATGAACTGGGACAGGCCCATTTTAACCGACAGCGGAGGCTTTCAGGTCTTTTCTCTTACTTCACTCAGAAAAATTAAGGAAGAGGGGGTTTATTTTAACTCTCACATTGACGGACGCAAAATTTTTATGGGCCCTGAAGAAAGCATGACAATACAGTCAAATTTAGGCTCGACGATTGCTATGGCTTTCGATGAATGTCCTCCTTCGGTGGCTGACAAAAGCTATATAGACGCATCCGTTAACAGAACAACAAGGTGGCTGGAAAGATGTAAGAATAAAATGAATGAGCTTAACTCCCTTGAGGATACTATAAATCCTCATCAAATGCTTTTCGGCATAAACCAGGGGGGAGTTTATGAGGACATAAGAATAAGGCATGCAAAGGAAATAAGCGAGTTTGATCTTGACGGATATGCGATAGGGGGGCTTGCCGTAGGGGAAAGTACTGAAGAAATGTATCGAATTTTGGAGGAGACAGTTCCTTATCTTCCCAAAAACAAGCCCGTATATTTAATGGGCGTTGGTACGCCGGAAAACATTCTTGAGGGAGTTGAGAGAGGAATCGACTTTTTTGACTGCGTTCTCCCTGCCAGAAACGGCCGCCACGGCAATTTATACACAAGCAAGGGAAAGCTTAACCTTATGAACGCCAAATATGAGCTTGACGACCGCCCCGTTGAGGAGGGCTGCGGCTGTCCCTGCTGCAGAAACTACAGCAGGGCATATCTGCGCCATTTGTTTAAGGCTAAGGAGATGCTTGCTATGCGGCTTGCCGTTTTGCATAATCTTTATTTTTACAATAAACTTACCGCCGAAATAAGGCAGGCCCTTGACGAGGGGCGCTTCGGCGAATATAAAAAAGCAAAGCTTGAAGGCTTTAAGGAAGCAAAAAATTCATTATAAAGGAGAAACCCATGGCTGAAATCAAAAGAATTTATGTTGAAAAAAGAGAAGGCTGCAACATAGAAGCGCAGAGCTTTTATGCCGATTTGAAAGAAAACCTTGAGCTTAAGGGGCTTAAGGGGGTAAGAATTTTAATAAGGTATGACATTGAGGGCATAAGTGGGGAATATTTTGACGAGTGTAAAAACACAATCTTTTCCGAGCCTCCCGTTGACATACTTTATGAAGAGAAGTATGAAAAAGCCGGCGACGAAATAAGCTTTGCCGTTGAATACCTTCCCGGTCAGTTCGACCAGAGGGCAGACTCGGCTATGCAGTGTGTTCAGATTGTCACAGGGGAAGACAGGCCCCTTATTAACTGCGCAAAGGTTTATGTTTTAAAGGGAGATTTAACGGAGGAGGAGGTTGCCGCTGTTAAAAAATACTGCATAAACCCCGTTGACTCAAGAGAAGCCGCCCTTGAAAAGCCTAAGAGTCTTAAGCTTGAACATCCCGAAGCCGAGGACGTAAAGGTTTTTGACGGCTTTACGGAAATGAGTGAGGAAGAAATTATAGCCATGCGCCAAAGTCTGGGGCTTGCTATGAGTGATGAGGACTTGCTCTTCTGTCAGGAATATTTCAGAGACACTGAAAAGAGAAACCCCACCGTTACTGAGATAAGGGTTATTGACACATACTGGTCGGATCACTGCCGCCATACCACATTTGCTACAAATTTACAAAATGTTGAAATAGAAGAAAGCAAGTACAAGGCAAAAATCGAAGAGGCCTTTAAGCTTTATTTAAGCGAAAGAGAAAGACTGGGCAGAACAAAGCCTGTCTGTCTTATGGATATTGCCACACAGGGGGTAAGATCTCTTAAGGAAATGGGCAAGCTTTCTGCTCTTGACGAAAGCGAAGAGATTAACGCCTGCTCAATCGAGGCCAAGGTTGAGGTTGACGGTAAGGAAGAGGACTTCCTTATTATGTTCAAAAACGAAACACACAACCACCCTACGGAAATTGAGCCCTTCGGCGGCGCTGCAACCTGCCTCGGCGGAGCAATAAGAGATCCTCTTTCGGGCAGAGCCTATGTTTATCAGGCTATGAGAGTTACAGGCTGTGCCGACCCGAGAAAGGCCGTTAAGGACACCCTTGCCGGAAAGCTTCCCCAGAGAAAGCTGACGAGAGGGGCCGCCGCAGGCTATTCCTCCTATGGAAACCAGATAGGGCTGGCCACAGGTCAGGTTGTTGAAATATATGACGAGGGCTATGTTGCCAAAAGAATGGAAATAGGCGCTGTTATTGCCGCTGCTAAAAAGGAAAATGTTATAAGACTTCGTCCCGAAGCAGGGGACGTTATAATTATGACCGGAGGCCGTGCAGGACGTGACGGCTGCGGCGGAGCCACAGGCTCATCTAAGGAACACACAGAGGATTCTATAAACACATGCGGCGCTGAGGTTCAAAAGGGAAATGCACCTACAGAAAGAAAGCTTCAAAGACTTTTCAGAAACGACGAAGCCGCTAAAATGATAAAGAGATGCAACGATTTCGGTGCTGGTGGAATTTCAGTAGCAATAGGGGAGCTTGCCGACGGCCTTGTTGTGGATTTGGACAAGGTTCCCAAGAAATATGAGGGCCTTGACGGAACGGAAATTGCCATTTCAGAATCCCAGGAGAGAATGGCGGTTGTTATTGACAAAGAAAATGCAGATAAATTTATAGAAATTGCAAACAGAGAAAATCTCGAAGCTACTGCCGTTGCCGTTGTTACAGATGACAGACGTCTCAAAATGATTTGGAGGGGCAAGCCTATTCTTGACATTTCAAGAGACTTCCTCGACACAAACGGCGTTATGCAGAAGGCCGACGTTCTTGTGAAGGCTCCGGCAGAGCTTAAGCAGACTGAACCGGAGGGGGCCGACATAAAGGAAAAATGGCTTAACAACCTTAGGGATTTAAATGTAGCGGCTCAGAAGGGCCTTTCGGAGCGCTTCGACTCCACTATCGGCGCAGGAACGGTTCTTATGCCCTTCGGCGGCAAAAACCAGCTTACCCCCGTTGAGGCTATGGCGGCGAAGGTGCCTGTTCTCAAGGGAGAAACCGACACAGTAACACTTATGAGTTTCGGCTATAACCCAAAACCGGCAAAGGCGAGTCCTTTCCACGGGGCAGTTTACGCTGTTGTTGAATCTGTAGCCAAAATCGTAGCGGCCGGCGGCAGCTATGAAAACATATATCTTACCTTCCAGGAATATTTTGAACATTTGGGCAAGGTTCCCGAAAAATGGGGCAAGCCCTTTGCGGCCTTAATGGGCGGCTTTTTGGCTCAGATGGAGCTGGGGCTGGGCGCAATAGGCGGCAAGGACAGTATGAGCGGCACATTTATGGATTTGACCGTTCCGCCAACGCTTGTTTCATTTGCCGTTGATGTTGATAAGGTTCAAAACGTTATTTCTCCTGAATTTAAGAAGGCCGGTTCCGTTATCGCAAGAATTAATGCAGAATATGACGAAAACGATCTTCCCGTATTTGAAGCACTTAAAGAAGAATTTGCCAAAATAACCGATCTTATAAGAGACAAAAAGATAATCTCAGCCTCAACAATAGGTCAGGGCGGCGCCGCAGCCTGCATTTCAAAGATGGTTTTCGGAAATGACATAGGGGCGGATGTTAAGATTGGCAAGCCTTTCGACTACAGCTACGGTTCCTTTATTGTTGAAATAGACGGAAGCAAGGCCGAAGCCGAAGAAGCCCTTCAGGGTCTCAGCTTCGAAATTTTAGGCGAAACCTTTGCCGAAAACAAAATTATTGCAAACGGCTCTGAAATTTCAGGTGAAGAAGCTAAAAAGATTTGGATTAAGCCAATCGAAAAGGTATTCCCCACAAAGCTTTATGACGATTTCAGCAAGAAGGACATTACTCTTAAGAGCTTCAGCGTTATTGAAAAGGCAGGCAGCGGAAAGGGCATTGCGGCTCCCAGAGTTGTTATTCCCGTTTTCCCCGGCACAAACTGCGAATATGACACAATGAGAAGATTCGAAAAGGCAGGGGCAAAGGTTGAAACCTTCGTTATAAGAAATCTTAAAACCTCCTGGCTTAAGGAGTCGGCGAAAGCCCTTGCGGAGCTTATTAACAATTCACAGATTGTTATGCTTCCCGGCGGCTTCTCGGCAGGCGACGAGCCGGAGGGTTCGGGCAAGTTCATTGCGGCTGTTTTCAGAAATCCCGAAATTAAAGAGGCTGTAACAGAGCTTTTAAACAACCGTGACGGCCTTATGCTGGGAATCTGCAACGGCTTCCAGGCCCTTATAAAGCTGGGTCTTGTGCCTTACGGAGAAATAAGAGATATAGAAAGTACAGGCCCCACACTTTCATTTAACACAATCGGCAGACACGTTTCCTGTCTTGCAAACACCAAGATTGTTTCAAACAAGTCGCCATGGCTTTGGAACACAACCACCGGTGATATGTTCAATGTGCCTGTTTCTCACGGCGAAGGCCGTTTCCTTGCAAGCGAAGCTGTTGTAAGAGAGCTTGAGGCTAACGGCCAGATTGCCACACAGTATGTCGACTTCAATGGTAATCCGAGCTATGATATTAAATATAACGTAAACGGTTCTCTCTACGCCATAGAGGGTATCACAAGCCCCGACGGCAGAGTTCTGGGCAAAATGGGCCACAGCGAGCGTATAGGCTCCGGCCTTTACAAGAATGTGCCCGGTGAAAAAGATCAGCTTATATTTGAAGCCGGAGTAGGGTACTTCAAGTGATAAAATGTGAAAGTATGATAAATATTTCACACAGTTTTTACTCCGAAATATGAAAATATGGTCCCTGAATATTGGCAAAATTTCACAAAAAAAGCCTTTATTTAGGGGCTTGTTATAGGTGTTGTTAATGAAAATGCCGAAAATGGCCAAAACATTTAAAAAGTTATTTAAAAATTAATTGTTTTGTGTTATAATAATCTTGTCAAATGGGAAAACCATTTATAGGAATAAACGTTTTTTAGGGAGATATTTTTCTCCCGTAACAGAAAAAATTTTATTTAGGAGGATTTTTAAAATGGCAAATGTAAAAGTAGCAATCAACGGCTTCGGACGTATCGGACGTCTTGCTTTCAGACAGATGTTTTATGCTGACGGCTATGAAGTAGTAGCAATCAACGACTTAACAAACCCTGCAATGCTTGCTCATCTTTTAAAGTATGATTCATCACAGGGCAGATTCAGCGGCAAGGTTGAAGCCGGCGAAGACTCAATCACAGTTGACGGAAAGAAGATCACAATCTATGCTAAGGCTAACGCTGCAGAGCTTCCCTGGGGCGAGCTTGATGTAGACGTTGTTCTTGAATGTACAGGTTTCTATACATCAAAGGCTAAGGCTCAGGCTCATATCGACGCCGGTGCTAAGAAGGTTGTTATCTCTGCTCCTGCAGGCAACGACCTCCCCACAATCGTTTACAGCGTAAACGAAGGTACACTTACAGCTGATGACAAGATCATCTCTGCTGCTTCCTGTACAACAAACTGCCTTGCTCCTATGGCTAAGGCTCTTAATGACTATGCTCCTATTCAGAGCGGTATCATGTCAACTATCCACGCTTACACAGGCGACCAGATGGTTCTCGACGGTCCTCACAGAAAGGGCGACTTAAGAAGAGCTCGTGCTGCTGCTGTTAACATCGTTCCTAACTCAACAGGCGCTGCTAAGGCTATCGGCCTTGTTATCCCCGAGCTTAACGGCAAGCTTATCGGCTCCGCTCAGAGAGTTCCCGTTCCTACAGGTTCAACAACTATCCTTACAGCTGTTGTTAAGGGCGCTGACGTAACTGTTGACGGTATCAATGCTGCTATGAAGGCTGCTGCTTCAGATTCTTTCGGTTACAATGATGAGCTTATTGTTTCTTCAGACGTTATCGGTATGACATACGGTTCGCTTTTCGATTCTACACAGACAATGGTAGCTAAGATTGCCGACGATCTCTATGAAGTTCAGGTTGTTTCATGGTATGACAACGAAAATTCATACACAAGCCAGATGGTTAGAACAATCAAATATTTCGCAGAGCTTGGCTGATTACAAACCAAATTTTAAAAATTCGGACGTCTGCTTCAAAAGGGCAGGCGTCCTTTTTCTTGCAAAAATTTACGAACAAAGATTTTTTGATTGATATCCGTAGCATTTTATATTATAATCCCGTCTTTGACAGTTTGATGATGGAAAAGCCGCTGTGATGCCCTAAAT
>JAJQCI010000261.1 GCA_021202835.1 Clostridiales bacterium
CGGAGTTAACAAACTGAACATTTTCGATAGCCTTCTGAACCTCGTCTTTTTGGGGTGAGCCCACTCTTACAACAAGAACAAGGCCGGCCGTCATATCGGCAAGGGCAAGAGCGTCTGAGACAACGTTTACCGGCGGAGCATCGATAAGAACATAGTCATAATTTTCTTCGGCCCATTTAACAATCTCCTTAGCCTTTACCGAGGTAACCATTTCCGACGGATTGGGGGGAATTGTTCCCGAAGTCAAAATATCCAAATTGGGAATTACGTCCTTATGGATGGCGTATTTAAGGTCCTGCTTGTCGCCTATTATGTTTGAAATACCAACCTTGTTTTCTATTTTAAAGAGCACGTGCTGTGAGGGACGTCTTAAGTCCATATCTATAAGAATAACTCTTTCGTTTGCCTGGGCTATGGATATAGCTATGTTTGAAAGAGCGGTTGACTTTCCGTCGCCCATATTGGGGCTTGAAATTACAAAGCTGTTTTTGTTTTTTGTGGAAAGCACAAACCTTATGTTATATCTTAAAGACTTATATGCTTCAATAACCGCAAAAGGAGGATTTGTGTCGAGAATGGTTCCTCTTTTGCTGTGTGTTTTTACATTTTTTTTATTTCTTCTTTTTAAGCTTAAGCCTTTTTTAAAGCTGTTTAAAAAATTATTCAAATTGCTCATTTGACCTTTTCCTTCCTTGCCTGTCCTTATCAAAATCATAATAAGGAATGAATCCCAGTATAGTTAAACCAAACCTGTTTTTTATATCATCTCTGTCAAAAATCACATTTTCATTCATCTTGTCGTAAATGAGTATGATTATAACAGCAGCCGCAAACCCTAAAAAAATTCCCACCGCAAGCGTTTTTTTCAGGCCGAAAAATTCATAATAATCATCCAGCCTTGCGTTGTCAAAGGGTGACATATAGTCCATTCCGACGTAATAATAAACAACATTGGGAGCCAGAAAGTCTAAAAAATTTCCCATATCAAGGCTTAGATATTGATTTTTTGTGGTTATTTCGATATTGAGAACAGCTACGCCCTCCGTCACGCTGCTGACTTTTATACACTTATCGAGCTCCTCTTGATTTATAACCGTTTCTCCGTCAATATTTTCCAAAGTAAAATAATTCGACAAAAATTCTTCTCCGTATTTTTCCAGAAGCATTTCGCTGAGAGTATTTAAAACATCTTCAGATTTAAGCAAATATTCACAGGAATTGGCAACTTGAATATCCGTTTCAAGAGAGCCTACGTCGATGGAAATCCTTGCAAGCCTGTGGTTTGTAATATAATAGCTTGAAGAATATGTATATTTTTTATCAACGGCGAAATATCTTACCGCAAGCGCAAGAACAACACCTAAAATACACATATATATTATAAAAATTTTATTACGCCAAATTTTCTTAAATAAATCAGACAATATATATCACCACTTAAGCCTGCCGGCCTTGTCACGCATTAAATTCATAATAGGGAATTTCACCGAAAACAGTTACTCCGTAATTTTCTCTTATAAAATCACTGCTGTAAATTTTGTTATCCAACAGGCTTAAAAGAACGATTACAAAGCCGCTTATAAACACACCTGCAATCAGGCCGAGAGCCCCGTTTTTCTTAACATTGGGCCCCGAAGGCGCTCTGGGAACCTTTGCTTCGCCTATAGATTCGATATAGTTGATACCTACGATTCTCTTAAGCTCGTCGGGGGCTATTTCTTCCAGACTTCTGCATATTGCCGCCGAAAATTCAGGATCTCTCGTAACCGCCGTAACCGATAAAATTTCGGTTTCGTTGACGGGTTCGATACTTATCTGACCGCTGAACTGTTTTGAGTTAACAGTCAGAGTACCCTCTTCGTCTCCCGTTTCAACAATCTCATAATATTGGCTTACTCTTTCAATACCGAACTCTTCTATAAGGCCGGTACCTATTTTGTCAAGTATTGCCTCATCCTGCAAAATAACGGTATAGGTTTTTGCAAGCTGAATTGACGAATTGATTTCATTTGACGAAATAAACGTCATACTGCCCTGCATCTCCGAGTTTCTTACATAGAATGAAAGAGAAGAGGTATATGTAGGCTCAATACAGAAGATTGTGTAAACCACCGCAACGGCCATACAGCATACGCCTGCCAAAACAATTACCCACGCATATCTCAGCAGCGTGTTTAAAATTTCAAAAAAATCTATTTGAAGAACATCTTCATTTTCTTTTATATTATTTTCCATTAAAGCTTCCTCCGGCTGAAATTCTTGACTTAATAATAATCTTATACCAAAGTAAATTGTACTTTATTTTTCCTCTTTAGTCAAGCACAAATTTGCTTAATCCCTGTTTTCACTCTTTTTTCCCAAAAGCTCGGCATAAATTTCTTTTTTTGAAACGCCTCTCTCCTTGGCGCAGAGCTTCATAGCCTCTTTTCTCTCAAAGCCCTGTTCCAAAAAAAGCTCAAACTGTTCTTTGACAGTTAAGACAGAGCTTTTTTCCTCCGTTTTTGAGATTCCGCCTATTACAATAACAAATTCGCCCTTAGGGGCGTTTTCTCTGAAATATTCAGAAAGCTCCTTAAGACTAAGCCTTACGGCTTCCTCGTGTTTTTTTGTTATTTCCCTTACGGCGGCGGCCGGCCTGTCTCCCGCTGCTTCATACATTTCTTTAAGAGTATCCGCAAGGTGGTGAGGGGCTTCATAGAAAACCGTGGTTCTGGTTTCCGTTTTCAGGCGGTTTAAAACCTCTCTTCTCATATGCTTGTTTGAGGGAAGAAAGCCTTCGAAAACAAAGCTTCTGCTTCCTATTCCCGAAAGAACGAGAGCCGACACAAAGGCCGTAGGCCCCGGCACAACCGTTACCTCTATGCCCTCGGTGATACACATATTTATGAGAACCTCCCCCGGGTCGGAAATCCCCGGCATGCCTGCGTCGCTTACCAAGGCTATATTTGCCCCTTCTTTGAGCTTTTCAACAAGCTTTTTGCCCTTTTCCTCTTCATTGAATTTGTGGTAGGAGGTCAGGGGAGTTTTAATGTCATAGCTGTTTAAAATTTTAATTGTGTTTCTGGTGTCTTCTGCGGCTATAAGGTCGGCTTCTTTTAAAATTCTTAAGCCCCTTAGTGTCATATCCTCCATATTGCCTATGGGAGTTCCGCATATATATAATTTGCCTGCCATTTTAACCCTCTCCGTAATAAATTCGGTCATATTCTTCGGTCGGCCTGCCGTTTTCGTCATAAATCACAAAGGCAGGCATAACCCTAAGCCCCGGTTTTCCGCCCTTGCCGCCTTCTATAAGAACCATAGACGGTTCTTTTTTCGCCCCGGACTGTATGAACCTTATTCTTTTGGGCTCTATATCTTTTTCTTTCATTGCTTCGAAAATTTCGGGAAGTCTTTCAGGCTTGTGAACCATATAAAACCGCCCTCCGAATTTGAGAAGATAAGCCGCTGCCCCTATAATTCCCTTTAAATCTATGAGAATTTCGTGACGGGCAAGCCTTTTTTCGAGACTCTCGTTTTTAAGGCTGCTTTCAGCCTTCATATACGGCGGATTTGCAACAACAACCTCCGTCTCTCCGGCTTTGAAATAATTGCTTATGTTTTTTATATCATCCTCAATAAGAGTTATTCTGTCTTCGGCATTGTTAAGGGCAATGTTCCGTCTGCAAAGGTCGGCGCTTTTTTTCTGAATTTCAACACCGAAGGTTTTAATATCCTTATACATAGAACACAGAAGCATGGGTATAACGCCGTTTCCCGTGCCTAAATCCACAATTTTGTCACCTTTTTTTATTTTGGCGAAATGGGCAAGAAGAACAGCATCTGTACCGAAGCAAAACAAATCGGAATTTTGTATTATTCTCCAGCCGTCTCTTTGAAGATCGTCAATCCGCTCGTTTTCATTAATCTTACACATATTAAAATCTTCTCTTTTTAATAATCTCGATTTCGTCGGAGGTAAAATAAGCAATATTTGCGTTATCCTGCTCGTTTTCTCTTACAGCGGCTTTTATGGTTCCTCTGAGAACATTAACCGACAAAACCTCACCCGTACCCATAGAGGTTTTTATAATATCTCCCTCCTTGGGCATATTTTTATTGAGCTCCTTATAAACGTCTTCTTCATATTTAAGACAGCACATAAGACTGCCGCAGTTTCCGGAAATTTTTGCCGGGTTTAAAGAAAGATTCTGGTCCTTTGCCATTTTTATTGAAACAGGCTGAAAATCTCCCAAAAAGGTGGAACAGCAAAGTGTCCTTCCGCAGCTGCCTATGCCGTTTAAAAATTTGGCCTCGTCTCTTACGCCGATTTGACGAAGCTCTATTCTGGTATGGAAAACAGCCGCAAGGTCTTTAACGAGCTCTCTGAAATCCACTCTGCCGTCGGCGGTGAAATAAAATATAATCTTGCTTACGTCGAAGGTAAATTCCACATTTATAAGCTTCATATCAAGGCCGTTTTTCTTAATAGCCTTAAGGCAGATATCAAAGGCCTCTTTTTCTCTTTCTCTGTTATATTTGAGAACCTCTTCGTCTTTCTCCGTGGCTGTTCTTATGATTTTCTTAACCGGCTTAACAACATCGTCGTCTTCCATAAGCCTGTTTGCTATAACAACAGTTCCGTATTCAACTCCTCTTATTGTTTCAACAATAACCCCCTGGCCGCAGCAAAGCTGTTCGCCGTCCGGGTCAAAATAATATATTCTTCCGGCTTTTTTAAACCTTACTCCTATTATGGTAACCATCTTTTATTTCTCCTTTATTTTAAAAAGCATAAGCTCTAAGGTAAGCTGTTTGTTTACATTCATATTTATGTCGGAAACAGCCTCCTCAACGGCCTTTGCTCCCCTCAGAAGCCTTTTAAGGCTTATTCTTCCGCATAAATCCTCAATAACTCCCAAATAGTCCTTCTGAATAACCCTTTCCATGCCTGTTGTTTTATAAATAAGAAGGTCCCTGTAAAACAGATATAACAGGCTGAGAAAATCACCCAGTCTCTTGTCGGTTTCAGTTATTTCGGCGCAGATATCATAAAGCCCCATTAAATCGGCTTTTTCTATTCTGCCTAAAATGTTTGCCGCCTTTTCTCTCAGGGCGAAAAATTCATCATCGGCCGAAAGTCTCAGGGCTTCCCCCAGGCTTCCGCCGGAGCAGGCTGCAGAAAGCCGGCTTATATTCCGGTCAATGCCTTTTTTTAAAAGCTCTCTTTCTATTATGTCACTGCTTAAGCCCTTAAGCCTTATAAGAATACATCTTGAAAGTATGGTAGGCAGAAATGCATTGTAGTTTGAAGCCAAAAATATAAACACACCGTAGGCAGGGGGCTCCTCTATTGTTTTTAAAACAGAATTTTGGGCCTGTTCGGTAAGTCGTCCGGCGTCATTTATTATAAAGATTTTATATTTTGAACAGTAGGGTTTTGTTTTTGCCTTTTCTATGACTTCATCTCTCATAAGGTCAACCCCGAGGGTGGCCTTTGTGTCGTCTACAAAAAACACATCGGGGTGATCTCCGCTGTCAAGGCTTTTGCAGGAGAAACACTCTCCGCAGGGCAAAACGCCGCCCTTTTCACACTGAAGGCTTTTTGCAAAGGCTTTCGCCAGTGTTTTTTTGCCTGTGCCGAAGGCCCCGTCGAATATATAGGCGTGGCTGACTCTTTCAGAGGCTATCATAGATTTAAGCCCCTTTATAACAACCTCACTGCCTAAAAAATCATCTAAGCTGTTCATTGCTTAAAGCCCTCTCTCGTTTATAAATCTGTCTGTCAGGCCGGCAATCTCCTTTGAAATAGCTTCAAGAGGTCTGTTTGCTTCTATGGTGGCTATTCTCATAGGCTCCCTCTCCGCTATTTCCAAAAAACCTCTGTAAACCCTGTTGTGGAAATAGGCCTTTTGATTTTCCATTCTGTCAAGCTCTCTTTCCTCAATACGGCGCTTCATTGCTTCGCCGGGGTCAAGATGGAGGAAAAAGGTTAAATCCGGCTTAAGCCCTCCCGTTGCATACCTGTTTAAATCCTCTATAAGGTCAACGCCCAGGCCCCTGCCTATGCCCTGATAAACAAGAGATGAGTCTAAAAACCTGTCGCAAATAACAATCTGGCCGCCCTTAAGCGCAGGCATAATCTTCTCGTGAACAAGCTGACACCTTGCCGCAGCATATAGATAGGCTTCTGTCATATGTTTCATTTTGTAGTAGGCGTTATCCAATATAATATCCCTAATTTTTTCGGAAATCTCCGTTCCTCCCGGCTCTCTGAAAAGACTTACGCAAAACCCCTGTTTTGAAAGATAATCCTTAAGAAGCTTTGCCTGAGTAGACTTTCCCGAACCGTCATTTCCCTCAAAGGTTATAAATAATCCTGACATAAAATTTCTCCGTTCGTTTCAAAGCCCTTTATATTAAGGCTTTTCTTTATATAAAAAACATTATATCAAAATACGCCCGAAAATACAACCGGTATTTTAT
>JAJQCI010000230.1:0-2186 GCA_021202835.1 Clostridiales bacterium
CTTATCATCTCCGGCATCATTGCCGCCATTGTCTGAGGAATCTCCATTGCCTTCATTGCCGCCGTTACCGATTCCCTCACCGCCTGCGCTCCCTGCCCCGGCGCCGCCGTCAGCTTCAAAAAAAGGCATTTTTACATAATTTAATCTAAACTTCATATTTTACTCTCCTTGTTTTTTACTTACAATCATCTTTCAACTTCTCTTCTATCATTTTTTCAAATTTCTTATCTTCTTTATGTATTTTCATAAGATAAATGACAAATACAAAGAATAAAAAAATTACATAAACTATAATAGGGCAGAAGCATAAAAGCCAGCTCCAGTCAATCACGCCCAACAGCTTGCTCATTACAAAAATCAGCGTCAGTCCCGTAAATAACAAAATAATCACTCCTCTTCGCTGTCGACTTCGAATTTTATTTTTTCGTATTCATCGTCGTCCATGCTGTCAAGCATACCTGTTATAAATTCATTTCTCTGCATTTCAAGCCAATTCTTAACAGCTTCTTCCGCCTTATCTGTTATTTTGGGATGGTTTTCAAGAAACCTCGCAAGATTTATATCTTCTCCCTTAATGTCGAAATCCCGATAATAGACATCTAAGTTGGAAAATAACAGCCCAATTATTTCAGCGGCATAGTCATACCCTGAAACAAATCTTTTGTCGTCTTTGCCCAGGTATTTTTCGTTATAATATTCGTCTGTTCTGCAATTTGGAATACGGCTCATTTACATTCTCCTTTTCCGCACTAAAAAAGCACTCCCGATTATTTTGGAAGTGCTTTTTTAATCACATTTGCTCAAATAACTCACCTAAATCAATTTCTGAATTAATATAAACTGCTCCTACATCGTAGTCATCAAAAACATCAATGTCCTTATTGCCTTCGGTAAATGTTTGAATGGTTGAACCATCCACATCTATAAGCAATTTTCTTTTAATGGTATTGGGAAAATTTTCTTCTATCTTTTTACAAGCTTCTTTAAACTTTTTAGGACTATTTTCTGTATGTACTCTGTATTCATACATAAAAATCACCTCACAATCCAAATTCCTTATTTACTCCTACATTTGTGGTAGACGCAGTTTTCAATATATCTTTAAGAGCCGCTTCTTTGTCTAAACCTTTTGATTTCATTTTTTTCTTTAAAAGTTCATCAAATGTAGGAGCAGGGCGTTTTCTTTCAAGAGTTTCAGCCGTTTCTCTATCTGACATAGCAACCCTCGCTTCATGCTTATACTTATTTCTCAATTCATAAGCCTGTTTTACCTGTTCCTCAAAAGATTTGCTTTTATCAATCTGATTCTGTATGTCAGATACATTAGCAACATACCACTCTCTTACGTGTTGATTATCGGTTTCTACAATGGCTTTTCCAAGATATTTTGATAAATCCTTGCTTTCTGCCTTTATTATACCACTTTCGGCGGATTTTACAACTGTTTTTGCAGTAGCTTTTTCAATATATTTTGAAATATAATCCGGTAAATCCTTGTTTCCTGTGTGATATGCTCCCCATGCTTCTGCCCACGCTTCCTTTGATGATTTTAATATATCACAGCCGCTTTCTTTAAGCCACCGTTTGGCATCGCTTTCAAATCCTGTGGGAAGTCCGTAATAATTTTCATATGCGTGTCCAAACTCATGATATACAGTAGCCTCTCCCGTTTCATTGAAAAACCATTTATTACCTGTTTTCTTTATATATGCGGCTTGTACTTTTTCTTTCCTTGCCGATATGCTTTCAAGCGTTTTATAGGTAGTAGTATTAATTCCTATCATTTCACCGCCGTCAAAATCATATCTTCCATTGCCGAAATTAATTGTTTCGGTTGTATTAACAGATACTCCGTAAAATTCCTTGCTGTTTCTGATTTTAGAACCGTAAGCCTTTTGAAGATTTTTAACTGAACTTATGCTCTTCGGTCTTGCTTCTTCCGGCAATGTCATAAGTGCATTATTAATAATATTTGCTGTTTCAAGCGGTATATCATCGTAAACAGCAAATTTTACTCCGTTATCTTCCGCAAACTGTACAGCTTCGTTCTTTGTTTTTGCCTGTACAAAATCATCTGCATTGGAATTTTCCGCCGTATTCTCTTGAATATTAAGAGATTTTTTAACCTCTTCAACGGTTTTGCCTGTCGCTTTGGCAAATTCTTCAACATTCGTAAGGCTGTATTC
>JAJQCI010000230.1:2196-6368 GCA_021202835.1 Clostridiales bacterium
TACAATCATTTCTTGCTGTTCCGCTTGAACCCGGACACTCTGTAAATACGCCCGGCTCTATTTCAAATTTATCACCAACTCGAATTGTCATACCGTCAAGCTTTTCGTGATTGGCTGTGGTTTTGCTTTTATATGTTTTCCATCCTTTAGCAGTATGTCTTCTGACATTGGGTCTGACCTTTTGGTCACCCATATTATGCCAGGTGGCCGCATAAATAAGGCCGCTGCCCTCTAAGCCTTCCGAAATGTCCTTAGCACAGTCGAGAAGGCCCTCTTCCTGCACTCTGTGAACCTCGGTTCTTACAATTCGAATCGCCTTACCATACATTCCTCCGGCGCCGTCATCGCCGCTTAGCACCTTATTTATATTCTTAGCCATTGTGTCATAGCGTTCCCCGGTCATTAAGCCTGTGTTAATCTGCTGTTTGATATTATAAATAACGTCCTTCCTGTGTTTCTCCAGCGTATCGGGAAGGGTCAGGCCGCTTATAGGGTTGTTTATTGCCCTGTTCATTACTTCAGGCCTTATGCTTAATCCCTTCAGCTTAGTTTTCAGCTCATCACTGTCAACAGAGCTTGTCACAGCGTCAATCATACCTTCATAAACAGCCTTATAAGTCTTTTTCACCGTGCTTTGTATGGCTTTCGATACTCCCGGAGTAATGCTGTTAAGGTGGTTATCTACCTCTTCCAAAAACTTAGCATATCTGGCCTTTTCCTGAAGCAGGGCAACGCTTAAAATACCGTTTCCGTTTGAAAAATCAGCATATTCATTAGCCAAAAAAGAATTAAGGTCTTTTTTAAGTTCCCTGTAAATCTTCTTAATCTCCTTTTCGCTGTCAGCCTGTCTGCTTTTCTCTATTCGCCTAAGCTCAGAAACATAATAATCAAGTGTCTTTTTATCCGGCAATCATATCACCTTCAGCAGTATCGTCATCTTCTTCATCGTCAAGCGGCGCTATGCCGTTTTGCTCCCTCTCTATCATTTCCATAACATAATCAACATCATCTACAAATGACAATTGACTGAAAGCTACTTCTTTTGGAATGCCGGCGGCAATCAGAGCTTGTACAGTCTGAGCTTCGCTGAGAGTGTCAAGAGGAAAGTTTCTTGTAAACTCCATTGTTATCTGTAAGGGATCCACCGTTACATTCTTCTTATCCCATATACCGCAGAGTAATTTCCACATAAACTGAGCGGCGTCCATAAGCTTAGCCTCAAACATACCACATTTTGTTTCAAGCCCGTGAAGTTTAAATTTAAGACTTATGCCGCTGGCGCTTCCGAAGCTTTCATCATTCAGGTTAGGAGTCTTTGAAAACCTGTAAATGTTGTCTCTCAGCCTGTCAAGGTGGTGCTCCGTAAATTCGTCGTTTATATCCTTAGTCAGGAAGTAAACGTCTCCCTCTGTGGTTCCTGTGGATTTAATCTTGAGGGCTCCGTTATGCTGGGCTTCTCTTACAGTATTTTCATCCACATTCAGATTCTTAAAAACCATATAAGCATGCACAAAGCTCTCAATCTCATTTGAATTATCAGACAACACCTTATCATAATCGTCTATCAGCGGCAGTACCTTTTCGGCGTCTCCCATAAGCTCTCTGTTGTTGGCTATTCCCTGAAGGGGGCAATGGTCAAATAAGTGTTCACGCTGTTCAACAAACTCTAATCGGCTTAAATAGCCTTTAAAGATATAAACATATGTATCGTCGTAAAATTCAACAATCCAGCTTTTAACCCTGTTGATATCCCACACTTCGTAATATCTCACAGCATACTCAGGCTCGCTTATGTCCCTGTCGGAAAGTATAATCGTCTCATATCCCTGCACGGCCATAACCCTGACTTCACCTTCAGGGTCAATATAAAAAAGCCTGCCCGCATATCCGTAAATGCTTGCAAACTTTGTTATTTCCATATCACAGCCGTACATATTATTTCTTGTTGTGAAGTCGGTCAGGGCCTTTGTTGCTCTGTCAACCGCTGTTTCTCCTCCTGTGGTTTCTTCGGCCTCTTCGCCCTTGTTATACCCATACATAATGGGAGCTCCGGCGAAATAGCCCGTCTTGAAATCTACAATTTCAGAGAAAAAGTCATTGTTAATTCTGTTGTTTATCCTGTCATCATCAAATAAAGGCTTTCGGTCAAAAATAGGCACTCCCTTTTCCAGCGCCCTGTATCTGTCATACAGCCGTCTGTTATACATTGCGTTGGGTTTGTGCTTCCGCAATATTTTATAAAGAATCTCAGCCGAAAAGCCCTTTTCTTTTATCTCTCTTATTTCCGCCGAATAGTTCGGATATAGCTCTTCAATGTTTCTGCTCATAATCTCACCCCGGCACTTACGCTGTTTTCAATTTGAAGCTGTTCCGTAGCATACCTCAAAGCGTCAATCAAATGGTTATTTTCATCCGCCGCCTTTGCCATAGCGTTCCCGTATTTATCCTCAAGCCAATGATACTGCTCAATCTCATTCTTAAAGTTTTGACATTTGGAGTCTATTATAATTTCGTACCCTTGAAGCCATCTTATTCCTCTGTTAATGCTGTCAGGCCCTTTCACCGCAGGAACCGCATTAACATTATTCACAGCCAAATAATCTATCGTCTTGGGGTCGGCGCTGTCACAAACAACAATCTCTCTTCCGAAAATCTCTTTGGCCTTTTTCACAAGCTCATCATCATTCATTCCCGTCCGATACCATTCATCAATTACATATATTCTTTTCTGCTTTTTGTCAACGTGAACCTTTATAAGTGCATTAGGGTCAGAGGAATAGCCAAAATCCATACCGCAGTAAATATTATCAAACCGGGGAATCATATCCGACAAATCCTCACATCTCCAGTTTGTAAAAATAATGTGCCCCAAAACGCCCCAGTTGCCCAGGCTGTAGACGTTGTAATAATAGGGATTTTTCTCATTTTCAAGCCTGTGTTTATCCTCAGCTGTAAGCATATTGTTATCCTTGTATGTTGTTTTGAGAATGCACACCTCATCATCTTCATAACAATTTTTGTTATCTTCCCATTTTCCGAAAAAACTTTTATAAATCCAATGACTTTTAAGAATGGGATTAAAAGCCAAAATAATGTATTTGTCGTTAGAAGATATTCCCCTAAGTCTTTTGGTAAGCTGCATATAGGCATCTTCTTTTATTTCCGTAGCCTCTTCAATGAAAATCCGCTCCAATACACCCTTTGCCGGAGTAATTGACTTAACCTTTTCAACATCGTCAAGCCCCGAAAATAAAATCTGAGCGCCGTTTTCACAGGTAATAACCATATCCGATTTGTTTATACGGAACATCTCCGAAACGCCCATATCATAAATTGTCTTTACAATCTGATTGTAAACACTGTTCCTAATTGTCCTGGCTACATTTCGGCAGCAGAGCCAGTTAACCCCCTGCAGGCAGTCTATTATAATCTTCTGGCAAATAAAAAAGCTCTTCCCACTTGAAGAACCACCAAAAAATATCTGCGTCGCCTGTCTTTTATTCAGATAATCCAAATATACATCATTTATCTTTACACTTATGTCCATCGTCTTTACCCGTTCCGCTTATATTTATTTTAATAACCCTGTCATTTTCATTAACGCTGACCTTCTCGATTCTGTCTCTCCATTTGTCGGGCCTTTTGTTTTTAAGCCAAAAAATTATGGCCGCTACGTCCGGAGGAATCTCCCGCTCCAGTTCAACAACATTTCCGAACCTGTCAAGCTTCTCTTCTCTTATTCTGTACCCCTTTGCTTTTTTAAATAATGCATTCTCAATCTCATAATCGGCAACTTCTTTTCCCTTTTTTAAGGTGTCCGAAATGTCCGAATACTTATTTTTCCATTCATTAAGAGTTGACCTGCTAACTCCCATCTTTTTAGCTATTTCTTCATCGCTGAGCCCGTCTCTCGCCCATCCTTCAAGTAAAATAAGCCCCTCTTCAGTCAGCCACTTCTGATATTTTCCTTTCGCCACAATATAATCACCCACCTGGAAAACCTTGAAATATAGCTGCAGAAAAATTTCAAGGTTTTAAAACATACAAAAAGCCCTCACTCTCATTCGAGTTAAGGGCTCCCTGCAGACAAAAAATATAAACTTAAAGGAGTAACAAAAATTCAAGATGCCTTAGTTAAACTTTAACAATACTATTTTAACACTTTCATTAAT
>JAJQCI010000363.1 GCA_021202835.1 Clostridiales bacterium
CTTTATATTTTGGACGAGACCAGTATAGGCCTACACCAAAGAGACAACGACAAGCTTTTAGCCACTCTTAAAAACCTGAGAGATTTGGGAAACACCCTTGTTGTGGTTGAACACGACGCCGACACAATACTTGCCGCTGACAATGTTGTTGACATAGGCCCCGGAGCCGGCCTTCAGGGGGGCGAGGTTATATATTCGGGAGACGTTGAAGGGCTTTTGAAATGCGAAGAGTCGGTTACAGGGAATTATTTAAGCGGAAGAATGGAAATTCCCGTTCCTGCCGAGAGACGAAAACCGGGCAAAAGTAAGCTTAAAATAAGGGGCGCCGAGGTCAACAATCTTAAAAAGCTGAATGTTGACATACCTTTGGGCCTTTTCGTCTGTGTAACAGGTGTCTCCGGCTCGGGAAAAAGCTCCCTCGTCAATCAGGTTTTATATAAATTTCTTGCCAAAAAGCTTAACAGAGCCAGAGTAAAGGCAGGAAAGGTAAGGTCCGTCACTGGCTATGAGAATCTTGATAAAATAATAAACATCGACCAGTCGCCCATAGGCAGAACCCCCCGTTCAAACCCGGCCACTTACACAGGTCTTTTCGACCTTATCAGAGATCTTTACGCCGGGCTTCCCGAAGCAAAAATGAGGGGCTACACAAAGGGAAGATTTTCATTTAACGTTAAGGGCGGAAGATGTGAGGCCTGCAGCGGCGACGGAATAATGAAAATAGAGATGAACTTCCTGCCCGATATATATGTTCCCTGTGAAATCTGCCACGGAAAGCGCTACAACAGGGAGACTCTTGAGGTTAAATATAAGGATAAATCAATTTCAGACGTTTTGGATATGACAGTTGAAGAGGCTTTGGAATTTTTTAAGAACCTTCCCAAATTAAGGGCAAAGCTTGAAACCCTAAACGACGTAGGTCTTTCATATATAAAGCTGGGTCAGGCCTCGACTACCCTCTCCGGCGGCGAAGCCCAAAGGGTGAAGCTTGCCACGGAGCTTTCCAGAAAAGCCACGGGAAAAACAATTTATGTTCTGGACGAACCCACAACAGGCCTTCACACAGCCGACGTTCACAAGCTTATTGACATAATTCAAAGGCTTACCAACGAAGGAAACACAGTTGTTGTTATAGAACACAATTTAGACGTTATAAAAACCGCCGATTATATAATCGATTTGGGCCCGGAGGGCGGCGACGGCGGCGGAACGGTTGTTGCCGTGGGAACTCCCGAAGAAGTAGCCGCCTGTGAAAATTCCTATACGGGTATGTACTTAAAAAAGCTTCTGAAATAAAAGGAGGGGGAATAAAATGCTTACCGAAAAGCAAAAAAAATATATGAAAGAAACATACTCCTTCCCCAACTGGGCGAAGAAGGTCAGGAAAAGCTCCTTGGGGCAAAGGTTTTGGTTATAGGCGCAGGAGGCTTAGGCTCACCGGCAATTATGTATTTAACCGCTGCCGGAGTCGGCACATTGGGCATAGCCGATTTCGACAGGGTTGACCTTTCAAACCTTCAGCGCCAGATAATACACAAAGCCTCCTCCGTAGGCAGGGAAAAAGCCGAGTCTGCCGCCGAAACGGCGAGAGCCCTTAACCCCGACATAAAAATAATTCTTCACAAAAAAATAACCGCCGAAAATATATCTTCCTTAATAAAGGACTATGATTTTATAATCGACGCAACAGACAATTTCGAGTCTAAATTTTTAATTAACGACGCCTGCGTTATGAACAAAAAGCCCTATTCCCACGGCGGCGTGGTGGGCTTTCAGGGTCAGGCAATGACCTATGTCCCCGGGGAAGGCCCCTGTCTGCGCGGTCTTCTGGGAGATGTTCCGTCTCCCGAGGAAGAAACAACAAGCCGCCAAGTGGGCATTTTGGGAGCCGCAGCCGGAATTTTAGGCAGTGTTCAGGCTATGGAGGCCGTAAAATACATAACCTCCGCCGGCAGACTCTTAACCGGCAGGCTTCTCACCATTGACGGACTGGGCGGAAGCTTTAAAGTTCTGGATGTTACCGCCCCTGACCCCAACTGCTCCGTCTGCAGCAAAAAAACACAATAAAAAAAGCCCTCTCGCCGGGGGCTGTCACGGAAAAGGTGCAGCAGGCTCGCCGCTGCACCTTTGTCTTCACTTTCTTTTTCAATGAATTCTCTGAGAAAAATCATTCTGTAAGGTTATGCTTCTTTTTTCTGTTAAGTGCAGCGTCTGCTATTACGGCGGCAATGTCCAAAACGGCCGATACAACAAGTGTAATTCCTACAAAAATCCAAAGGGCTGCTGTGCTTGCAAAGGGATTTAAGAGAATTACAAGGGCGAAAATAACCGATATCAAAGCACTTATGCCCACAATATACCAATATTTAAGCCTGAGCCTCAACATATCCGCCGCAGCCTGAACCTTATAAAGCCCTGCAACGAGAATTCCGATTCCGTAAATAATAGTAAAAATGGGGAACGTCAAAACAAACCATTCCGAACGAAATAGACAGAAGCAGCCTCCTGCCGCAGCCACGAGGCCCCTGAAAAGACACTGGCGGTTTGAAGCCGTAAAAACGTCCAGCCTGAAATATGTAATTATATTTACAACGGCATACAAAAGGCAGAGGGCGCCGAAACAAATTATTATGGCCTGTGTAAAGCCGGCAGGGTTCATAAATATAAGCACACCTACAGCCGCCTCAAGCAGACTCATTACAATTCCCCAAAATATTTCCTTTCCTGTTCTGTTATCATTAATTTCCATTGTTTTCCTCCTTAATGAAGATATATTTTTATTATACATCTGTTTGGTAATAATTTCAATTTGCAAATAAATATAAGTGTCAAAAATATTCGGGAAATATCAGCTTAAAAAGCCTCCGCCGGTTAAAGCGAAGGCTTTCGAATTAAAGATTATGCCAGTTTATCAAGCACCCAGTTTATATCATTTGTTGTTTTAAGTGTTTCGAGAACGTCTTCATCTTCAAGCATTGTACAAATCTTTGAAAGAAGGTCCATATGCTCCGTGCCTATCCCGGCTATGCCGAATACAAGCTGGGCCTTTTCTTCGCCGAAGTCAACTCCCTCGGGATACTGAAGGAAGACAATGCCTGTTTTCTTAATGCTGTCTTTTGTTTCGGAGGTTCCGTGAGGGATAGCCACGCCCATTCCCATATAGGTTGAAACAAGCTTTTCTCTGTCCTGCATTGAATCAACATAGGGATGTTCTACATAGCCAAGCTTTTCAAGAAGATCTCCGGCGGCTCTGATTGCTTCCTCTTTGGAAACAGGCTTTTGGCCAAGCTTTATGCCGTCCTTTACAATAACCTCTCTCTTAACGGGAACCTCGGGAATTACCGCCGCTTCTTTCTCTTCGGAAACAGCCGCTATAATCTCGGGCTCATCACCTGTTGTAAGCTGAAGATAGAGAGAATCGAGGGCAGGGTCGGCGAGGAAGTTGCCTATTGTTATAAGCTGAGCCTGAGGCGCCGACTTAGCGGCTCTTGCGGCCAGAGTTGTCTGAACAACGGCTATGTCACAGTCGGAGGGAATGTTGTCAACTGATGTGTTTGTTACAATAATGTCGGGACGTGCCGCTTTAATTCTGTTGCGGAATTTTGTTGCGCCCATAGCCGACGAGCCCATACCTGCGTCACAGGCAAATATAACCTTTTTAACGGCTGCTGCGCCCTTTTCCAGGCTTGCGGCAGTTACTGACTGCCCCTTAGATTCGGCCTTCATAGCCGCCATCTTGTCCTGAGCATCTTCAAGGCTCTTTTCTCCTGCCATTCTTACAATAGGAGAAGCTATTATAAATGATACGCCTGTGGCAATTACAACACCAATAATAACCTTAATAAGGTCGGGCCCCGGTGTCATCATTAAGAAGGCTATAATAGAACCGGGAGAGGCAGGGCCCACAAGGCCGCAGCCTGTAAGATTAAACCAGAATATAGCACACATATTACCCACTATAGGAGCTATAATCAGCAGGGGATTCATAAGAATATAAGGGAAGTAAATTTCATGAATACCGCCTAAAAGATGAATAATTACTGCACCGGGGGCAGAGTCCTTTGTTGCCTTGTCCTTACAGAAGAACATATAGGCAAGAAGAACGCCTAAGCCCGGGCCGGGGTTGGGTTCAAGCATATACATAATGGATTTTCCCATTTCGGCTGCCTGTTCCGTTGCTATAGGGGTAAAAATACCGTGGTTGATTGCATTGTTTAAGAAGAGAACCTTTGCCGGTTCGATGAAAATTGAAATAAGGGGAAGAAGGCCGTGTGTTACCAGAATGTTTACTCCGGCTGACAAAACAACGAGAATTACGCTCATTACGGGGCCGATTACAACATAGCCCAGCATAGCCAGAACCATACCTATTATACCCACTGAAAAATTGTTAATGAGCATCTCGAAGCCGGCAGGCATATGGCCCTCCATTGCCTCGTCGAACTTCTTTATACAGAAGCCCCCGAGAGGGCCCATAATCATAGCCGCCATAAGCATTGTTATGCTTGTGTCGCTCATTATGGGGCCGATTATGGCGATTGCGCCTACTACACGGCCTCTTTCACCGCCTACAAGCTTTCCGCCTGTCGCCGCAATAAGAATGGGAATCAAATATGTAAGCATGGGGCTTACCATACTGTTAAAGCCCTCATTGGGAATCCAGCCTGTGTCTATAAAAAGCGCCGCCAAAAAGCCGAAGGCTATAAGAGCGCCTATATTGGGCATAACCATTGCAGATAAAAATTTGCCAAATCTCTGAACGGTGTTTTTCATAAATTTACCTCCTCGTAAACTGTATATTACGCTATAAAACAGTAACCTCCTTCCTGCGGCATTCGTCCAGAAAATCCGCAGGAAGCTTTCCGTCTGAAATAATAATATCTATATCCGAAAGACCGCATATACGGAAACTGCATTTTACATCAAGCTTTGAAGAGTCCATTAAAACAACCGTCTGCTCCGCCCTGTTCATTGCCGTCTGCTTTAAAAGCGCTTCGTCGTTTATTCCGCAGGTAAAGCCGGCAGAAGGGCAGCAGCCCGTGACGCCTAAGAAAACCAAATCGAAATTTACTCTTTCGAGCTCTCTTACGGCTGATATTCCGCAGACACTTTGGCTGAAACGGTTAAGCCTTCCTCCGGGCATAATCACCTCAGGCTTTTCAAGCTCCAAAAGCTCCATAGCACAGCTAAGGGCCGAGGTATAAATTATACCGGGCTGATCGGGTATACAGCGTGCAAAGGCAGTGGTGGTGCTTCCCGAATCAAGATAGAAGGTTATTCCGGGTTTTAAAAGAGTAAGGGCCTTTTTTGCGATTATGTTTTTTTCCTCAATATTTCTGTATGACTTTCTTGTCAGCAGGTCGTCTGTTCCTATTAAAACCTGAACGGACTTTGCTCCGCCGTGAATTCTTAAAATTCTTTTTTCCTCGTCGAGACACTTTAAGTCAGTGCGAAGGGTCATTTCAGACACATTTGGAAATTTCTCCTTAAGCTTTGAAAAGCTAACCGTTCCCATTTCGTCAACCAGTCTTGCTATTGAATTTCTTCTTGCTTCCATTGTTTCCATATATAAGTCCTCCTGTCCGTACCTTGACAATACGGACAGGCTGCAATTGTCAGGTACTAAATTAGTCTTCTATAAAATTAGCCAAAAGATATTCCTCAGCTTCGGGACACCAAAGTCCGTTATTGGCGTCTACAATATCAGCCAGAGCAACAAGTCTTTCGTCATTGTCGGCTTCGCCCTTTGCTCTTAAGTCTGTAAGAGCCGTAAGGGGCATTGAAAGGTGAGTATAAATAAGCTTCTTTCCGCCGGGGATATTGGGAAGATTCAGCGTTGTTTCGGCTGCGGCGTCAAGGCCTCCTATGTGTGTGACCATAACGGCAGGGTTAATTCTGCCCTCTGCGGTAAGCCTTAAAGACTCTATCATATCGTCTGTGTTGCCGCCGGTTGTTCCCATAACGTGAGTTGAGTTATAATGTACGTCATAGAAATTCATTGAAGCGCTGAACTTGTTGTCTGTAGGGCCGGCGAAGAAGTTAAGACAGCCGTCTCTGCCTAAAATATCGCTTGAAAGAGTTACTACGGAAGCGACAGGCGCATAGCAGAGAACATCGTCAAAGCCAGTTCCCCCTGAAATTTTTATAAGCTCCTCTGCGGCGTTTTCAAAAACAGCCGTATTTACAAAGCGAAGGTCAATGCCTTCTTCTTTCATAACCTCTGCAGGCGGAAAGAGTGAAGCGGCTCTGTCAAGTCTTTCCTGATTTATATCTGTAACAACAACCATAGAGGGGCGAACGTCTCTGTGAAGGGCATATGTCAAAGCGCCTAATCCCAT
>JAJQCI010000355.1 GCA_021202835.1 Clostridiales bacterium
ATGGTCATAATATTAGAGATTTATCAAGAAACATCGGATACTCAGACAGACGCAGAAGGCAGATTTTAAACGGAAAATGATGCTTTCGGCATATACGAGATAAATCAAGGACATAGTGATTGATTTTCGAAGTTTATCATCAATACAAAAGAGAGGGGTAATTTATGGCTTTATTAAGATGTAAAATGTGCGGCGGTGATATGATAATTGACGGCACAAAAAATATAGGCACTTGCGAATACTGCGGATGCTCTATGACTGTTCCAAAGACAGACAGTGAGGAAACAATTAACCTGTTTAACTCCGGCAATGAATACAGAATTGCCGGAGAATTTGACAGGGCTTTGGAAATTTTCAATGACATTGTAAGGGAAGATAATAAAAATCCTGAAGCTTATTGGGGAATAGTATTGTCAAAATACGGAATTGAATATGTTGAGGATCCTTCCACACTTGAAAGGATCCCCACATGTCACAGGTTAAATAATCAGTCTGTTTTACAAGATGTTGATTATAAAAAGGCATTGGAATATTCTGACGGTATTGCAAGCAGAATATATGAACGTGAAGCTAAAAAAATCAATATTTTGCAAAAGAAAATTCTTGAAATTTCTCAAAAGGAAAAGCCCTATGATATTTTTATATGTTATAAGGAAAGTGATTCTTTCGGTCAGAGAACAGAGGAAAGTGTTTTATCACAGGATATTTATGACAAGCTGACAAATAAAGGCTATCGTGTATTTTTTTCTAAAATATCTCTGGAAGATAAATTAGGGGAGAAATACGAACCCTATATTTTTGCTGCCTTACACTCGGCTAAAATAATGCTTGTAATAGGCTGTAAGGAAGAAAATATAAATGCTCCTTGGGTAAAGAATGAATGGAAACGCTATTTACTTTTGTCAAAAAACGATAAAAGCAAGACCCTTATTCCCTGTTATAAAAATATGAATCCTTCTGCTTTGCCTGCGGAAATGAGTCTGCTTCAAGCCCAAGATTTGGGAAAATTAGGAGCTTTACAGGATTTGGAAAGAGGAATTGATAAAATACTCAAGCCGGGAGTAAGTGAAAATAATACACAAGTCAGGTATTCTAACAGTAATTCAGCAGTAAATTCTAAGCTTATAAGAGCATTTCAGCTTATAGAGGACAAGGATTATTTTAAGGCAGAGGAGCTGCTTAACAACGTACTCGAAAATGAGGTAAACTGTGCCAAAGCATATGTCGGGCTTTTGTTGTGCGATTTGAAACTGACACAGGAAGAAGACTTAAAATCTGCACCTGTACCTTATAAGCAAAACAAAAATTATCAGCGGGCTTTAAATGCCGCTGATGAAAGCTATAAAAAAATACTATCTGACTACCATGCCGAAGCAATAAATAATCATATAAAAGCTCATGATTTAGATGACAGGTATGAAAGATGTGAGCAAGAACTTCTTAACCCTGCCGAAAATACAAACTACTTAAAGCTTGCCGAAGTATTCAGTGAATTGAATCAATTAACAGGAGGTTGGAAGGATTCTGAAAGGCTGTATAACGAATGCATCCAAAAAAATAAGGAGGCGGAAATACAGCGAAAAAAGTATTTGAGTGATACAAAAGAACAAAATCATATTTTAAGGCAGAGAGTAATTGTCCATAAGGATTTTGTTGTGGGTTTAAGAGAAAACGGAACTGTTGTGATTGCCGGAAAGGGCAAAGAGCAAATAAATAAAACCATAAGCACATGGAGAGATATTGTATATATTAATTCAAATCTTGACGGAAGCCTGATTGCCGGTCTTAACAGCAGGGGTGAGTTTGTATGCAATATAAATCACTTCACAAGTATTATGTCCAAGTATACATATAAAAAAGTTTTTCCGGGCTATGCCTGTGGTTCCGGAATTCGAACAGACGGTACAGTTTTCGGAACTACGGGAACAACTTCAACAGAACTTTTTAAAGGAGTAATAATAGAGGACATAAGGGTTTTAAGTAACGGTAAGATTATTGCCCTTGATATCAACGGAAAAATCCGTTCTACATACAGTTATATGGAGAATAAACTGAAAAAATTCAACTCTTCATATCATTGTATGAGGTATTACAGTGATGATGTTTATGCCATAAATGAATGTAGAGAAGTTGAAACAACTAAAACCAAATCAGCCTCAGAGCAGTTTGTCAATTTATCAAGGATTGAATTGTTCTCAGGAAATCTATTCGGAATAGATGATAAAGGCAGAGTTATTTCAAGCAATTTAATAGCTTCTCGACCTCATCTTGTAAGAAAATTTGGTGATACACAAAGAGGCAAAGATTATTATTATGATTGGTGTAATAATTTGTTAGATTTTGCTGTCTGTGAAGATGTTATTTATGGCATAAAATTTAACGGTGAGGTGGTTTATTCGGAAAAACAAACCATAAAAGTCGATAATGAAGCTTATATACAAACACGTATAATCCGTTCAGATTTATATAAAAATGCCATCGCCGTTTTTTTCGCTTCAAATACATTGGTTGTATTGTTGAAAGACGGAAGAGCTGTGACCAATAACAAAGACATAGATTTGTCAACATGGAAGCTGTTTGAGGATATTAATAAGCTTACTGAAAACAACGAAGAAAAAAGAGCAAATGCAGTTAAATACGGCAACACCTTAATATCCGAAGATACTGTTTTATTACAGGAAAGTAAAGAGCTTAAAGAAGCCGATTCATTACTTGATGAGATAGGCACAATGCTTGAAAGTTCTCAAAGCATGGGTTTTGATAACGATGATTACGTAAAAATGCTTTATCAGGTTATTGCCGGATGCAAAGAGGTGGCTAAAGAATTAAAAAATTATAAAAGAGTCAATACTGACAGTCAGACAAAAAAGGTTAATGCCTTAATAGAAAAAGCCGAATCTATATTAAAAACAAGAGGCAGAGCCTATGAAAAGACCTGTCCGAAATGCGGGAATTTATTAAGACAGGGCAAAAGATTCTGTTCTCAGTGCGGCTATAAATTGAGCGATTTGGAGTTAATGCAATAAGGAGGGGATATTGTGAAGGGTTCCGGTCATCAAGAGAAAAACGGTATTTTTTCTGTCATAAAATATGAAGGTGATAATAATAACTTTGTATGGAAATACCCTGTTGAAGATTTTACAATGGGCTCTCAGTTAATAGTGCATGAAACACAGGAAGCAGTATTTTTCAGAGACGGACAGGCTTTAGACCTGTTCGGCCCCGGCAGATATACTCTTGAAACTCAAAATATTCCCCTTGTTTCAAAGCTTTATAACTCTCCCTTAACCTCCGACAGCGTTTTTCATTCCGAAGTCTATTTTATAAACTTAACTACTCATATGGGAGTAAAATGGGGAACAGATTCTAAGATTGGTTTATTTGATCCCGATTCCGGTATGCACCTTAAATTAGGAGCCTGCGGTGAATTTAATATAAGGGTTAATGATTCAAGGCGGCTCTTGATTAAGCTTGTGGGAACAACTAAGGCTTTAAGCCGCAGCGACTTATTTTCGGCTTCAGGCTCGGAAGGTTATTTTAAATCCCTTATTACCACAAAAGTTAAATCCTACTTGGGTAATGCCATAAAGGACTTAAGACTCAATCTTTTGGAGATAGATTCCAGGCTTGAAGAATTATCAGAGGAGCTTCATAAAAAAATTAATCCCACTATTGAGGATTACGGTCTTACAATATCGGAATTTTATTTAACCCGTGTGGTTCTTCCCGAAGATGATCCTAATTTCAGAAGATACAGACAACAGTTTGCCGATAAGTATCTGCTCGTAAAAGAGGAGGAAATAAAAAAGGCACAGGCTGTAGCATTAAAAGAGCGAAAAACCGTTGAAGCACAGGCTGCCGTTGAACTTAAAATCATTGATACAGAGGGAAATGCCAAAACCCTGAAAATTCAAAAGCAAGCAGAAGCTGAAGCTTTGAAAACCCAAAAACAGGCTGAAGCGGAATCTTATAAAATGAAGGCTGAAGCGGAGGCTATGGAAATGAAGATGAAGGGCTATACATATCAACAGGAAACCTCAAGAATGGTAGGCTTAGAAGCAATGCAGAACGGTCTGGGAGGTTCAGGGCAAAACGGTGCTTCGGCTTTAGGTGATTTAGCAGGCTTGGGAGTAGGTCTTGGGGCTATGGGCGGAGTATTAAATATGACCCGTGATGCCATAAGCCCGGTAACGGATACATCAACCCAAATAGGACAGAATGTAAGCGGAATAATGCAGAACGCTTGGAGCTGTACCTGCGGTCAAAATAACATAACAAGCAATTTTTGCCCAAACTGCGGTAAAAAGAAACCCGAAGCCACTGTAAATCAAGGTTGGAAATGCCCTAACTGCGGCAAAAGCAATATAACGAGTAAATTCTGTCCCGATTGCGGAACCGCTAAGCCTCAGCAGCCTGTCAGTTGGAACTGTACTTGCGGCACTCAGAATATAACAAGTAAATTTTGCCCTAATTGCGGAAAGAAAGGTGAGCAGTGATGAAAATAATAAAAGATAATTTGATATTTATAGTTTTGCTTCTTGTTTTTCAGGTTATAGCTTTCGTTCCGCCCTTTGTACATAATACCACATTTTGGTTTTCTTATATATTCGGATGTGTATCCATATTAACGGCTATGGTTTATATAAAATACGCATACAGAAATTCGGAAACCTTGAAAAGCAGATTTTATAATTTTCCGGTAGTTTATGTGTGCGGAATGTATGTGCTTTGTCAGCTTATATTGAGTATTGTATTTATGGCTTTGGCAAGCAAGACCTATTCGTGGATTGGTATAATTCTTTTTGCCGTTATGCTGGGTTTTGTTATTATCGTTTGCTATTCTGTTACTGAAGCTGTTCCCGTAATAGAAAGCATAGATGTTAAATCAAAGCAAAATGTACAGTTTATGAAAACCACAGGGGCGGAAATAAAAGCAATCCGCTTATCCTGTGAAAAACCTGCCATAAAATCTGAACTCGCAAAGCTTGAAGAACTGATAAGATATTCAGATCCTGTCAGCGATCCGAGCCTGTTTGATATAGAAAACCGGATTGATGAATTGTGCAAACAATTAGAAAGTGAGGTTGATAATAAGGACGAAAAACAAGTTTTAGCTACAATATTTCAGCTAAAGAAAACCGTTGAAAAAAGAAACATCCTGTGCAAAGCCGCAAAATAACCAACGAGGAGGAAAATTATGGCAAAAAGATGCAATGTTTGCGGAGCAACAATGGAAGAAGATGATGTTTTTTGTGATTCCTGTGGTAGTAAGTATGAGGAAAATTCTCAGACGCAGGCAAGGGATAGCACTTCATATTTTGAACAGTTGGAGCAAAAAATAAAAAACAGCACTTCCGAAAATGAACTTCAGTCACTGAGAGAAGAGATTAAACGAACTCAGGATAATCAACACGATATAGAATATCTTACGGGTTTGCTTAATCAGAAAATAAGCAGCTTATATATGAAAAAAGAGGCTTCTGAAATTGACTCCTACTATAATAACAGTATAAGAAGCTGCAACAGTTTAGAGGATTTCATTAAATTCAGAAAGGAAATATCCGACAGCTCTTATTCCGAAAGAGGAAAATATAAGCTTCAGCGTCAGCTCAGAGAATATGCTTGCAATACTTTAAATGATACTGTTGAAATGGGTAAAAAAATCAACACAGAGTCCAGAGGAGAAGCTATATCCTGCACTGTAGGCTGTATATTTTTTGCCGCTGTATTTGTCGGCATAAATCATTTTGCAAAAGGTTCAGACATAAAATGGCTTACAATTTATGTAGGTTCAATAAAAATAGAGTGGCTTGCCTTGGCAAGTAAATGGATAGGAATTATTTTTAAGTTAGGAGCTGCGGCATCTTTAATTTGGTTTATCTATGAATTAATAAGATGGACTGCAAGCTCATCAACTCAAAAGAACGCTTCCAACACAGTGGCTTCTTTAAAGAAGAATGACTTATTCTTTGACAGAAGCGAATACATCTATCCCGACAGCGATATAAGATACCTTCGTAAAGATGAAATTGTCTCCGGACAGCAGCTTGACCTAGCAATGAAAGAAATGTATGTAAGGCATGGAATGAAATTTCTTTCAGATGATAATTCAAGCACAGCCCTTCATTTTAAAGATAAATCATGGTATAAAAGCTGTCCCGAAAAAACAGTCATCGATTCTATGCTGAACGAGTATGAAGTAGCTAACTTGAATCTTATGGCCCAAGCTAAGGGCGGAAGCAATATTAATTATATAAACTATCAGGAGTAAAGTAAAAGGAGGGGAAATGCTATGAGTAAAAACAACTATTTCTTGATAATATTTCTTTTATGTAC
>JAJQCI010000056.1 GCA_021202835.1 Clostridiales bacterium
AACATATCCCGAGCTTTCAATTTCTCCGGCGGTCAGCTTATAGTCGGCTAAAATAAGCTTTAAAAGAGAGCTTGCCGTCCGGCCCGAATATATATATGTATCCTTGTTTTTTAAATATCTCAGCTGGTCATAGGCTTTTACTGTTATAATCTGCTCTCTTGTTCGGCTTTTCGTAAATATATAGCCGTAAAACATTTTTGTTCCGTCAACAATAAAGCCCACAGAATCACCCTCATAAAAGCCGAAAACCTTCTCAGACAAATCTCTTGCCACGGAAAATTCAAGGCTTGAAGGGCTTCCGCTTTTATAATAACAAAGCCTGATAACTCCTCCGCAAAGCGCTCCGATATCACAGCTTTCGTTTTTATGAGTAACTATCATCTCTATTTTCAAAGCCTGCCGCCCCTTTTTCTTATTCTTATCTTTTCATCTATAAAGGCCCCTATACAGGCCTTTTCTTTTCTGTCAAGCCCTGTAAAATCACGTGGCAAAATTCCCATTTCAAAAGCCGACAAACAGCCGTAAACCGCTTCGGCTTCTCCCCTCAAAAGCATTAGGCTGACCTCTTTTTTTAGCTCGGAAAAGCTTTTGTCAAGACCTCCGGCCTTTATTATTTCTCTGTAAAGCCCGTAGGCCTCCCCGGGCAGAAGCCCGGCTTCTATTTCTTCGTTTTTTAAAAATTTCGGTTCCAAACAGCCTTTTTTTATTACCTCATAAACAAAATCCTTCTCCGAAAAAGCCCTTATGTCTTCAATATCATTTTCATTAAGCCCTTTTATAAAAAGCTTAAGCTCTCCGCCGGTTTCGTTTTTAAGCCTTTTTGATATAAAAACCCTTTTTCCGCTGCTCTCCGAAAGAAATTCCTTAAGCCCCACAGTTCTCACCAAGCCCCTCAAACCCCGAAAGCTTCAAAATCTCCCCGGCCAGAAATGAAATTTCCCCGGCCAAAAGAACCTTTCTTAAATATTCCTCAGGAGTTTTAACCCCCAAAAGCTTTATACTTTTGGCGTCTTTAAAATTAGGCTCCTTACACCCTGCCGTAACAACAGAACATTTAAACGTGTTTAAATCTCCCTTTCCGTTTACGGCTCTGCTTTTTGCTCTTTGAAATTCTTCCATAGAAAGAGCCTTTATTTTAAACAAATAAGGCTCACCCTTTTCATTGCATATTCTTTTTGATACGGCAGTTTCTGAATACACTGCTTCAACCCTGTTTATATTTAAAAATTCCTGTACATTCATACTGTTCTCCTTTTTATTTCCATTTAAGCGCCTGCCGCAAAATATGACGGCAGACGCCTCCGCTTTTTATTGCTCTCTCTTATTACTCGCCTTCAACATCGTCAAAGCTTTCCAGAATTTCAACTCCGTCAAATGTAAATTCAACCGTTTCCGAAAGCTCGGTTGAGTTTGTGTTGAGCTTTCCTATATTTACGGTGTTAATATTGACCCTCTTAAGCCATATTCTCTGAGCACCTATCTCAGAGGAAGGGTCTTCATTTTCAATATATAAATCAAAATATGTATCAACCCCCGTGTTTGCATATTCCAGCATCATTTCACGAAAATATGACGTGCAGTAATACATAGTCATTGTTCCGGCGCCTGACCAGCCCGTTGCCTTTGTTTTTGTTCCCACATAGCCCAAAACCTTAATTTCAGATTTTTTCTTTGTAATTGTGGCTTCGATATCCTTTACATAAAACATCTCTTCAACAGACCCGTCAACCTTGGCATATACACAGCCCATTGCTCCGTTGATGGCGTCCCATGCTTTTAACGTCTGAGTGTAAGTCATATAAACGGCACAGGCCCCTAATTTAACTTAAGAGCCCCGGCCTTCACCTCTCTTTCTCTTATTTTTAAGCTTATTCCACAATACAGGTCATATAAAGCTTCTCCATAGCCGAGACAGGTTCGACATAGAAATTAACGACTACGTCTCCCTTTTCGTCACCCTTTGAAACCGTTACATCATCAGAATCAAAATTGTCTATTGCCCTCATGCTCTGAAGCTTATTGCAATATTCAATAACCTCGCTTCTGAAAATATCTCTTCCCAGTGTATCATTTTGAACCTTGCCCAAATAATAGTCATTAAATGTTTTAGCCACGTCGTTTCCTATAGCATCAAGCACTCTTATAACCTGATTGTTTTGGAAGTCGCTGTTTTTATCTGATGTAACGGATACAAGAGAGTTTATGTCTTTAAGAACTCTCAGGGTTCCCAAATCATTGTAATATATAAACTCTCCGTTTGATATAGCCGCCTTGAGAGCAGATTTTGTATATCCTACAGAAAGCTCATATTCTCCGCTGTAAGCCATATTCGTAAGGCTTTCGTTGATTTCAGCTCCTGCAGTCTGACCGGCCGTAAAATAAACAAGCTCAGGAGCTGTTGTTACATTTATAACGCCTTCATGATCGGCATTATATGAATAGAGAACACAGGTAACCTTATATCCCTCATCATCACGAAGTCTTTTTGTAAAGCTTGAAAAAAGACCCTTTGTTGTGCTGTCATCTCCGTCATATAAAACGGTGGTAAAGCTTTCGGTTTCTATAAGGCTTAAAAACTGGGAATATGTATTTCCCGTGAAGGTTTCGTCTTCGCCGCCTGAAAGAGTTATGCCGGAGCTTGCGGAAAGGGTTCCGCTCAAAGACACAAAATCATTTGTTTTAAAATCATCTGTGCCTGCGGCAGTTTGGCTGTCGGCGAGAATTCCGTCAACATATGTCTTTATAACATAAAGATTCTCGTCGTCTACATCAACGTTTATCGTAACGGTTATGCTGTTTCCTCTTGTTCCGCTTTTAACCGCCGTTACGGTAAGTCCGCCGGATGTGGCCTCAGCCGCCGTTCCTTCCATACCGTTATAGAGAAGAAGCCGGCTTGCTCCCGTAAAAATTTCTCTTAAAGGAAGCATCTTGTCATCTGTGTATTCATAACCGAGAACAGAAAGACAGTTTGTCTGAAAATCCTCTGCCGATATGCTTATAAGTCCGCCGTCTCCCCATCCTGTTGAATAGCAAAAAGCAGCTGTTCCTCTTTCACCTACCGTTCCCAGTGCTCTTGCTTTTGATACAAAATTAATATACGCCCCGGGCAATACCTTGTTTTCTGTTACAAATGTTCCTCCGCCTGCTGCCAATCAGACCAACTCCTTTGTCAAATAATTTTTTATAAGCTCTTCGGCTTCTGCCTTGGTATACTCCCTGTCATCTTCCAAAACCGCCGAGAGAATATCCCTTTTTTCCTTAAACATTTTACTTTCACAAAGCGCTTTTTTGTCAAATTTGTTTTCTTTTTCAGAAGCGTCCATAAATAATCCTCCTTTGCCGGGCTACAGATAATAATTGTCATACAGCTCTTCCATAACACCGCCCCCTTCAGCGGCTTCGATTTTCTTCACAAACCTGCCGTACTCGGCTTTCACGAAAAGAATTCCTCCTAAACCCTCAACATTAGAGGGAGTGTTTCCCGATGTAACCTGAGATTTTCTCTGTGAACTTATGCTCCTTGCGCAGTACTGCCTGTCTCCCGCTTTTATAAATCTTAAAAGCTCATATATTTGGGCCTCTGTCTCGCCTAAGCGGTAATTTCTGCCGGACTCACAGCCTTCGGTTCCGCTTTCGGACATATAAAGCTCGGCTCCTATCGTAACGGTTTCCTTAAAAAAACCGCTTAAATAGGGTTCGGTTTTAACCTCCTCTGCTCTCAGAGTAAAACAGGGCCTTTCAAAATTCATAGGGGTTTCTTCTATATATATAGGATAACCTAAGCATTTAAGGGACGAGGCCGCCCCTTTTATAAAATCATTTACCATATTTTCACCCCTTAATAAACATTTTTAATCTTAAGGTTAATTTCCTGATGGCCCGTGTAAACAGCTGCCGCACCGCTTGAAATATATTCTTCCGTTCTGCCGTTTTGTACAACTGCAATTTCCGACCCGTCCTTTACTTCTATGTCAGGGGAACAGAACAGCTTTGCGCTTTGGCTTTTATAGCCTAAAAAACGGCTTTGCCTGTTTTCGCTTATAAGCTCATAGCTCAGCCTGCAGGGCTTGGCTGAAATATATTCGGTTTTGACTGTTGAAACAATGCCTGTTTCATCATCTGTTTCGGTTATAAATTCATATGCCGAAAAGCTTCCCTCATAAAGGCTTGAAGCCTCAGCGCTTATGTTCTTCATTTACACTTCCCCCTGCCACTTTATTTTTCTGAAAGCCAAAAGCTCAGCCTTTCTGTCAATTAGACTCGAAATAAGTCTGTCGGCCTTTTCATACAGGCTTAATGACTTGTCAGAAGCATATTCAACGGAAACATCTCCTTCTGTAATCTTCCCTACAATATCGGAAATGCCGCTTTCAGATAAATTTCCGTTATACAGCCTGTTTCTCAAAAAATATCCGCAGACAATATCAATATAAACCGGTTCGGCCGCCGCCGGTATGCTGTTTAGGTTACAGAAGGAAAGAATAAAAGCCTTTGCCCGTTCTGCTTCCTCAATAAGAAGCGTGTCGTCACTTTCGCTGTCATAGCTGAAGCCTAAGGCCGTAAGTCTTTCAACAATACTGTCATACATATAATCAGCCCTTTGAAATAATTCTGCATATGGGAATCGCTCTGTGGTTTATGTATGTTTTGTTTTCCATACCGTCATTTGCAATTTCCCAGTTTGCTCCGTCTGAAAGCTCTTCGTTTGTAGGCGAAAGGCTTGCCTGGTTTGCCTTAATGTAGCTTATACCGTAGGGGGCAAAGCACTTTCTCTGTCTCGCTATAAAGGTTTCCTGTCCTCCGTTTGTAAAGGGATCTCTGTAAATTTCATAAGGCACATTAACACCTACATCTGCATAGTCAAAAGCGCCTTTTCCCAAAACATATGTTGTGTAAATACTTCCGCCGGAGCTTTCTTCAACCGGCATAGAATCATCTACAAGAACGGTTCTGCCGTTCCATGTACCTATGTTCATACTTCTCTGAATACCGTTTTTGTCGGTATATTTAAGATATTCAAGCAAATTTATATTTTCAAGATTTGTTGCCACTGCCGAATGCATTATGCAAATTGAATATCTGCCCTTGTTGTCGCCGCTTGCCTTTTGAACGGCAGTGTTCAAGGTTGTTACTCCGCAAAGACCGTCATCGATTTCGGAAATATCCAGAGTGTGAGCCTCTGAAAAGCTTAAGCCTTCATCATCTGTCATATTGAAAATTCCGCCGAGAACAGCCAAAAGAGTATCTTGATCGACACTGTCAAAATATTCTGCCACCTGTCCGGCAACGTTATCCATAAAACCGGCTCCGCCTGTTATATCTTCGGCAAAATCCTGTTCAAGCCATGCTTTGGCTCTGCCTATAACCACAACACCTCTTTCGTAGGTCTTAGTTGTGTCGGCGGTAATACTTGTGCCTCCGTCATAGTTTAAGGCCTCGCCGTCCAAAAGGCCGTACATAGGAAGAACCGCATATGCCGTACCTGTCTGCGAAGCAAAAACCCTTTTGATCTCACTGTTGACGCTTAACGCCCTGCTCTTTATAAGCTCGTTTTTGCTTACCTGGGGAATTGTATTTATATATGCCCCGAAGGCCTGGGGATTAAAGCTTGTAACATTGAATTTACTCATATTTTATCCTTTTTTCAATTCTTTTTCTTAAAATATTCGTCCCAGTCATCATAATTAAAATCCTTGAAATCCTTTTTTGCAGGCTTTCCGGAAGAAAAAGAAGGCTTAACGCCCTTAAGGCCCTGTTTTCTTGAAAATAAAAAGGCTGTGTCCTCCCCTTCCGCCAGCGCCTTAATCTGCTCTTCAAGGCCCGTAACCTTATTGCCCTGAATTTCGAGGGATTCAAAGTCTATAAGAGCTCTGACTGCCCTTACGTTTCTTGCGCCTGCTTTTCTGAGCTCATCGTCGATAATACTCTGTGCTTCCAGCTCCTTAATTTTTTCCTTATATTCCGTGATTTCCTGTTTGAGCCTTGACATTTCTCCGCTGTCACCGCTTTCCGAAGTAATTTCCATAACCTGTGTAATCTGCTCCGGAGTAAGCCCGATTTCCGCCAGTTTTTCTTTCATAAAGCCTTTCCTCCATTCATAATCAATATTTTAAACGGTTCTTTAACGTCTGCCGTTCGAAAGACCGTGAACTAACACCCCCTTTTTTACGCTTGCGCTTGCCCCTGTTTTAAGACAATGAAACATTGTCTTAAAACAGGGCCGGGGAGGGGAAGGGGCGCGGGGGCGGGGCCCCCCCGCGGGGGGGGGGGGGGCGCGGCCCCCCCCCGGGTGGGGGGTAAAAAATAAAAATTGGGAGGCCCGATTTTATTT
>JAJQCI010000060.1 GCA_021202835.1 Clostridiales bacterium
AATTATATAATAAGACTTAACAAAGGAGAGGAAATTTTGGAAACAATTTCTGCCCTCTGCGAAAAGGAAAACATTAAAGCCGGCTTTGTAACGGGCTTAGGCGCCGCAAACGACATCGAAATAGGCATTTTCGACACTGTAAAGAAGGAATATTTCAAAAGAAGCTACAAAGGTGATTATGAAATTGCCGCTCTTGTAGGCAACATAAGCAGACAAAACGGAGCGCCCTATCTTCATTTTCATATCACAATAGGAAATCCCCAGACAGAGAAATATGCAGCAGGCCATTTATCAAAATGTGTCATAAGCGCAACGGGTGAAATTTATCTTACGGCTGTCGATGCAGACGTTGACAGAGAAATGAGCGAGGAAATAGGCCTTAATTTAATGAAATTTTATATCACTTCGGGGGATGGCAAAATGGCGAAAATTGCGGTGCTTCTGCCAAAGGAATTTATGAAGGAGCAGGCGGAGAAGGTAATAAAAAGAAACAATTTTAATATTCATTCCCTAAAGGTTATTCAAAGTGTCGACGCCATTGCCGAAGCCAGAGACGCAGTGACAAACGGCGCCGACATTATTGTTTCGAGAGGCTATCAGGCGAAGCTCATACAGGAAAACACAAATATTCCCGTTGCGGAAATGAAGGTTTCCGTTCAGGATGTGGGGCTTCTTATAAATAAGGCAAAGGCTCTTACCAACAAGGAGGAGCCTAAAATTGCCGTTGTTTCGTTCAGAAATATGATGGAGGACATTTCCTGCTTTTCCGAGCTTTTCAATATTCAGCTCTATGTTCACTATATGAATGACTTTGAGGATATAGAGGATATTTTAAAGGAGCTTATAGAAGAAGAGATTGACGTTGTTTTGGAGGGGAAACAATAGTAGATGTTGTTTCAAGATACGGCATGCACTCTCTCTTTCTCTATTCAACGGAAAACTCAATTGAAAACGCCCTTATTCTTGCTTCAAAAATAGGTGAAGCAATAGACATAGAACAGGGCAACAAGGCATATATCGATACCGTTATGGAAACATCATTTAACGGTATTATTAAAATTGACAAGGAATGTAAAATCACGGCAATAAATCACTATGTTGAGGAAATTCTCAATGTAAAATATACAGACGCAACGGGAATGGCCGTAAACAAGATTATTCCCGAAATAAATATTGAATGTGTAACGGAGATTCTTCGGGGCGCAAGAGAAAGCTATTCCACCTCAATAAGAATGAACGGCATTTCCGCTATGCTGATTATGGCTCCTATACAGGCAGATGACAATATCTACGGCGCCATAATTTCCGTAAGGCGCCTTGAACTGAGTATGAACAGCTCGGGAAATATAAAGGATATGCTTATGAACGGCTTTACGGCCAAATACAGCTTTTCCTCAATTAAAACCTCAAACCCGGAATACAGAGAAAATTTAGAGCTTGCAAAAAAATATGCGCTTACAAAATCCGCAGTTTTAATTACCGGCGGCGATATGCTGGAAAGCGAAAGAATAGCCCAGGCTATTCATAACAACAGCAACAGACGCACCGCCCCCTATATTTCAGTAAGTGTAAACGGCTTAAGCGACGAAGAGCAGATGACTATGCTTTTCGGCAGCAAAAACTCGGCCGAAGCCGACAACGCCGTTAAACAGAGGGGAGTTATAGAATCCTGCAACATAGGCACGGTTTATATAAGCGACATAGACAAGCTTTCCCCCGGCTGTCAAAACAGGCTTTTAAAGATTGTGAATTATCTTCCCGTTTTCAGACCTGACGCAGACGAAAGAAAGCGGTTTGACGTTAAAATAATAGCTTCCGCAAAAACAGAGCTTCTGCCCCTTGTCAGAGAGGGAAAGTTCAGAGAAGAGCTATATTATTGTCTCTGTCCCTTTGTTGTGAATGTTCCTCCCCTTAAAAGACGTAATGAAGACATAAAAGCCATAGTGGGAAACCGGCTTGAAGATTTTAAAAACAAATTTTCTTCTTACCTTATAATTTCCGACAAGGCTATGGAGGTCATATCCTCTCACAACTGGGAGGGCGGCGAGCTTCAGCTTAACTTTTTCTGTGACAGGCTTTTTATAACAACCACAAAAAGAATTATAGACGAGGATTATACAACAAGGCTTCTCGAAGAGCTTTACCCCCACAGCCAAAATGTGAACGGGGAGGAAAGGCTTGTTGTTTTTAAACACCCCGAAGCAGAGGAGCTGATTCAGCTTTTGGAGGAACACAGGGGAAACAGAACAGAGGTGGCCAAGGCCTTGGGAATAAGCACAACTACACTTTGGCGCAAAATGAAAAAATACGGGCTTTTGTCAAAATACAAAGGTTAAAAGGGAGTGAATAATTTGGATAATAAAGACAACATATATATTTTGGGCCACAGAAACCCGGATACCGACTCGATTTGTTCGGCTATAGCCTATACTTATCTTAAAAATCAAAAAGAGGAAAGGTATATAGCCGGCCGCTGCGGCGATTTAAACAATGAAACAAAGTTTGTTTTGGAATATTTCGGAGCGGAAACTCCCGAATATATCGAAAACGTAAGAACCCAGATAAAGGATATTGAAATAAGACAGGCGGAAGGGGTAAACTCTCTAATTTCCCTTAAAAGCGCATGGGAGATAATGAAGGAGAAAAATGTTGTAACCCTGCCCATAGTAAACGAGGAAAACAGACTTGAAGGGCTTATAACCGTTTCCGATATTGCAAAGTCATATATGGACGTTTATGACAATAAAATTGTAGCAACAGCCAAAACCCCTTATAAAAATTTGGTTGAAATCTTAAACGGAGAAATGCTTGTAGGGGATATAAACAGGACCATAACAAAGGGAAAGATTTTTATTGCCGCCGCAAACCCCGAAATGATGGAAAACTATATTGCCGAAGGGGATATTGTAATCTGCGGCGACAGGTTTGAAGCCCAGCTCTGCGCAGTTGAAATGAACGCCCAGTGCGTTATAATCTGCTGCGAAAACAGCCGTATTTCAAAGACAATAAGAAAGCTGGCGGCTGAAAACAACTGCAGTATTATAAGCACAAATTATGACACCTACACAGCTACAAGACTTGTAAACCAAAGTATGCCTATAAAGCATTTTATGAGAAGCCACGGCCTTATTACATTCGCCAAAACAGATTATCTTGACGAAATAAGATCGATTATGGCTCAAAAACGCCACAGAGACTTTCCCGTTCTTTCAAAGTCGGGACGGCTTCAGGGTATGATTTCAAGGCGAAACCTAATCGGCGGCCGAAGAAAAAAGGTTATTTTAGTTGACCATAACGAAAAGAACCATGCCGTTGAAGGTCTTGAACAGGCTGAGGTTTTGGAGGTTATCGACCACCACAGAATTGCGGATTTTGAAACCGTAAACCCAATTTTCTTCAGAAACCAGCCGCTGGGCTGTACCGCCACAATCATAACTCAAATGTACAGAGAACAGGGTGTTGAAATTCCTCAAAGAGAAGCCGGTCTTCTTTGTTCGGCGATTATCTCCGACACTCTTATTTTCTCTTCCCCCACCTGTACATATCAGGACAGACAAACAGCGGAAGAGCTTGCTGAAATCGCCGGAATAGACATAAAGGATTTTGCCAAAAAGATGTTTTCCGCCGGCAGCAACCTGAAAAACAAAACAATCGACCAAATTTTCTATCAGGATTTCAAAATGTTCTCCGCCGGAGAAATCAGCTTCGGCGTAGGCCAGTTTAACCTTATGGACAATGACGAAATTAACAATATAAAAGGCAAAATCTACGAATATATGACAGCGGAAAGAGAACAAAAGGGCACGGATATGCTGTTTTTCCTTTTGACAAACATAATAGAAAAATCCTCCGTTGCCGTTTTCTGCGGCGAAAACTCAGCCGAATACATAACAAGAGGCTTCCACGCCCCCGACACAGATTTTTCCGTCACCCTAAACGGCGTAGTTTCGAGAAAAAAACAGTTTATACCGGCTCTTATAAACGCCATACACACAGAGTCAAACTAAAAAAATCCCCCAAAGGCTGCAAAAAAATTTCGCAGCTTTTGGGGATTTATTATCAACACCGTCATGTTTTTAATACTTTCTCCGGCATTACATGCAAGTCTAACTTTTTTATTATCTCTTCTATAGTAATATCCGGTCGTTCCTGCAGCTGCAGGTTTTTATGCAAGTTTGTGCTGTACAATCTCATATATAATATAACAAATATAAAAATTGTACAAAAAAAGACATCAGCCGCTTTTGGGTATATACTGTAATCGGAAAACAAAAACACTTTATAAAGGGTAATGTCTTATAGAATTTACTGATGATGACAACGAAAAAAATCTGTGCAGTCAGCTGACACTTAAGGCAAATGATTATAACCACATAGAGGATATTTATAATTTGGGAAAGCTATGAACCAAACGGACAGAAAACAAGATTTGCGGCTTTGTTTTCTGTCCGTTTTAAGCTGAAATAATTGTATTCTGTTTTCAATTATTTTCCTTAAAGCTTATATTTCCTCTTCGGTTTTCTTTTTTGCTCCGTATTCAGCAACAAGCTCTCTGAATTCATCTCCGGTCACTTTTTCCTGTTCCATAAGAAGCTCGGCGGATTTATGGAGAAGCTCCATATTTTCGGTCAGAATAGAGACAGCCTTGTCATAGCACCTGTTAATTATGTTTTGAATCTCGCTGTCAATCTTTCTGGCGTAGTCTTCACTGTAGTTTATGGAATGGCCGATATCCTTGCCCAGGAAAACCTGATTATCGTCGTCGCCGTATCTGACAGGCCCTAAGGCGTCACTCATACCGTATTTAACAACCATATTTCTGGCAAGCTCCGTTGCTCTTTCGATATCGTTTGACGCTCCCGTAGTAACGTCGCCGAAAATAAGGGCTTCTGCTACTCTTCCTCCGAAGAAGGAAACAATCTGGTTTTCAATGTATGACTTTGTATGATACATTTTATCCTCCGGCAGGGGCATGGTGTAGCCGCCGGCTCTGCCTGTGGGAATAACAGATATAAGGTGAACCGAATCCAAATCGGGGAGAACCTCATGAATTATAGCATGGCCCGACTCGTGATAAGCTGTGATTTTCTTTTCCTTTTCGCTTATAACTCTGGATTTTTTCTCTACGCCTACGCCAACCTTTATATAGGCCTTGCTTATGTCGTCGGCGTCAAGGGCTTTTTTATTTTGTCTGGCTGCCAAAAGAGCCGCTTCGTTTAAGAGGTTTTCAAGGTCGGCCCCGGTAAAGCCGGGAGTTGTTTTTGCCACTGTTTTAAGGTCAACAGAGGGGGCGATTTTCTTGTTTCTGGCGTGAACCTTCAAAATATCCTCTCTGCCTCTTAAGTCGGGAGTATTTACAACAGTTTGTCTGTCAAAACGGCCGGGTCTTAAAAGGGCAGGGTCAAGAATGTCGGGGCGGTTTGTGGCCGCCACAATTATAATACCCTCGTTTGCTCCGAAGCCGTCCATCTCAACAAGAAGCTGGTTGAGAGTCTGTTCTCTTTCGTCGTGTCCGCCGCCCAGGCCTGCGCCTCTGCGTCTGCCTACGGCGTCTATTTCATCGATAAAGACGAGACAGGGGGAATTTTTCTTTGCCTGTTCAAAAAGATCTCTTACTCTGGAAGCACCTACACCTACAAACATTTCAACAAAGTCAGAGCCTGAAATCGAGAAGAAGGGAACTCCGGCTTCTCCGGCGATAGCCTTTGCCAAAAGGGTTTTTCCCGTTCCCGGAGGGCCCACAAGAAGAACTCCTTTGGGAATTCTTGCGCCTATGTCGGTAAACTTCTTGGGGGATCTGAGAAAGTCAACTATTTCCTCCAAATCCTGTTTTTCTTCGTCAAGGCCGGCAACATCATTAAATGTGATTTTTTTGTCCCCAGTTTCGAAAAGCCTTGCTCTGCTTTTCCCGAAATTCATCATTTTGCCGCCGCCCTGGCTCTGCTGCATTATTATCATAACAACAACAATGCCTATAACGACGATAATAACAGGAAAAATATAATTTATTATGGTTGCGCTTCTGTCAGCCGGAAGGGTTGTTACCGCCAAATCAGGGTTTTCTTCGGCTATAATCTCATTGAGAGTATTCATAAAGGCCGAAACGCTGACAAGCTCTATTGTGTAAGAATAATTGTCTTTAATAACAGCCGCTTCTCCCGTGTCGGAGCCGTCGCCGTCCTGGCGTATGCTTATACTGCCGACTTCGCCGCTTCTCAAATCGCTGATAAGCTGGGAATAGGTATATGTTTTCGTTCCCTCTGAGGAGCTTCCCCCGGAAAGGTCGTTAAAACCGGCATAGCCGGAAAAAAACATAAACACTATGAA
>JAJQCI010000151.1 GCA_021202835.1 Clostridiales bacterium
TTTTTTCATCTTTTATAAAATTATAACAGCTAAATCCCTTTTTCAAGCTTTCATCTATAGAAGCAACTGCAACCTCAAATGTTTTGCTCCCTAATGGTCCGGCAAAAGGCATCTCCGTATTCTGAAGCGCATTATTAGGAAACATATAATATTTATTATCTACCCAACCCGTTGTATAAGGAATATAGCATATATTTTCTTCACTTTGGTCAAGCTTATTGGCTATATAATTAACCAAAAGCGACTCTAAGTCCCTTCCTCTTATTGAATTAATGCTATAGCCGTTAAAGTTAAAAAGTCTGCTTGGTTTGCCTTTTTCTATATCCTTTTTATAAATAAAAGAATTGACCTGTCATCTGACATCATTAACAAATATCCGTCTTCTTTTTTGTATCGAGGATCCCACTTAAGCATAACTGCCGACTTAATAAAAAATTTGGCAACAACTGTTGAACGACTATTAAAATCATCATATTCAACACAATAAGACAGCCTCGAGCCATCGTCCACTAAACGCTCTTTATCCAGTATATCCCATTTTTTAAGATTTAACTTTGCATTCTCAAACTGTAAATTTAAGTTACACTGTGCCAACCGGGCATTTTGCGAAAGAAGAAAACCCTGATATCTCATTGACTCCTGACTTACAGAAATAATTTTTTAAAAGTCCATGGGAGTTGGCATGCCGGCATAATTTCCCTGACAAACAGGCTGTTGCTGCATACAGCCACCTGAATAACCCTGCGGTGCATAATTTGGAGCAGTTTGCTGCATATAACCATTTTGATTTGACTGTTGTGCAATGCTTTATTGGTTAGATGTTCTCTCTATAGGATCAATTAACCGTCGTTGGTTAGATGTTCTCTCTATAGGATCGATTAACCTTTCATTGTTTGCTGCATCATAATCGTAATTATAATTCATTAAATTTTACCTCCTCGGATTATTAGGTAGTGTCAAATCTTACTGCCTTTTTTATTATATTGGCAAAGCATTACGATTTTATCTTAAACTAACAATACATCAGACTTAAAGGAGGGTTGGAGAAATTCTGTAAAGAAAGGTGTAAAATTTTTATAGTTTTTTGATATATATGGTTTTGCGAGCCTATATGAGTTAATAAACATATTATATAGATTATGATAAGAGCAGCAAAAAGGTATTGCTGACACGGTATAAATATGATGAAAATGGCAGAGTGGTACTGCCAACACGGCTTAAATATGATGAGAACGGCAAAAGGTACTGCCGACATGATTTAAATATGCTGAAAATATTTTACAGGATTAGTGCTCAACGTGCTTTGAGACATACATATATGATTTTTATGATAAGATGACAGGGGCTGTGAAAAATAACAGCCGGCTTGTATATAGCAGCAGCCGGCCGTTGTCCTGAAAGGAGTGAATATTATGAGCCGATATACGGTTAATTATCAGGCAAAAAGTTTTTCGAGCAAAACGGACATACTCTCTTTTGTTTCGTCGGGGTCGTGGTTTTCGTTCTGCATAAAATCGAATATTATCAGGATTAGTGCCAGTGAAAGATATTTGGCTGTAAAGCTGTTTGACTTGCTGTCTTCGGGACAACAGCTTTGAAGATGTTTAAGCAGTTTGTCATAGGTATTATTAACAGGCGAAAACGCTATGCCCATTGCCGTAAAATTATCGATAAAGTTAAAGCTGTAATTATATACTTCAAAGGCATCTATGAAATTGTTGAAAAAAGCTCTGTAATATACACACAAATTGCCCTCAAAGGCTTCGTCTCGGACTTTGTTTAAGCAGTCATTTATGATTTTACCCAGAAAAAATGATAAAAAATCATATTTGTTGGTAAAGTGTTTGTAAAATGTTCCTCTGCTGACCATAGCGTTGTCGCAGATTTCGTTTACGGTTATGTCACAGAAGTCTTTCTTTTCCAGCAGCTCTTCAAATGAATTATTTAGGGCTATGTATGTTTTTCTGACCCTTAAATCCGGTTTTTCGCTCATTATACCATCCCCGTTTTATTTTTGTTTTTCTTTTCGGAAACAAGCTGGGCAATCAGTGAAACCAAGTCAATAATTGACGCCAAAACAAGAGAAATGCCCACAAACATCCAAAGAGCGGCTGTGCTTACGAAGGGATTTATAAGAATAACAGCGGCAAATATGATTGAAATTACCGCACTTAAGCACACAATACCCCATTTTTGTTTAAATCTCATTAAATCCACCGCCGCCTGAAGCTTGAAAAGTCCGGCGATTAAAATGCCTATGCCGTATATAATTGTGAAAATAGGAAAGGTGGCAATAAACCACTCCGAGCGCCAAAGGCAGAAGCCGCCGAAAACCGCCGCCAAAAGACCTTTAAAAAGGCACTGACGAAGAGAAGCGGTCAAAGGCTCAAGCTTGAAATAATAAACTATATTTATAACGGCATAGATAAGACACAATATTCCGGCTGTAATTATAATTGCCTTTGTAACCCCCACGGGATCTACAAGTAAGATTATGCCCAAAACGCACTCTAAGGCAAAAAGCGCTATTTTAAGCCATATGTTTTTTGTTCTGTTTTCCATTATTTTTTACCTCCTGTGAATTTCTTGCTTATTATGGAACAACAGACGACAGAGCATTATATAACAACTGCCGGCTGTTTTCCGGAAATAAAAAGGGATTTATACGAATTATGAGTGGATATGCGAATTTTGCTGTTTCTCGTTATATTCTTTAAGTGCCTTTGTGTACTTGTTTTCTCCGGCATCTGTATAGGGAGAAAACTTGCTTGTGCAGCGGCTTATAAATCCTGATATTGAATCAAACAGTGAATAAACCGTAGGTATGAATATAAGAGTTACAAGAGTACCTATTGAAAGACCGAATATAATTACAACACCCATTGCCTGCTGTAATTCCATACCTTCTGACAAAGCCAGCGCCATAGGCACCATACCGAAGACTGTTGTAAGGGTTGTCGTAAGGATAGGACGAAGTCTTGAACGGCCTGCCGCAACAAGAGCGTCATAACAGGTCATACCATGTTCAAGTCGTCTTTGGTTTGCGTAGTCTATAAGCACAATACCGTTATTAACGACCATACCTACAAGCATAAGGAAGCCTATGAGGGCGAAAGCCGTTACATTTGTTCTTGTTATGAACAAACCGAACAAACCGCCTGAAATAGCAAGAGGCATAGAGAACATAATTATAAGCGGCTGAGAAAGTGACTCGAACTGCGACGCCATAACTATGAATACCAAGAGCTCGGCAACAACTATAATTACAAGAAGTGTGTTGAATGTTTCATTCATCATTTCGGTTGTGCCGCCGAATTCATAGGAATAGCCGTCGGGCAAGTCATAATCTTCCATTACTTCTATAACCTTAGCCTGTGTTGCACTTGAATCCAAATCGCCTATTTCACCTGTCAGCTCTACGCAGGTAACCTGATTTTCTCTTCTGATTATATCGGGAGTTTCGGTTTCAACGATTTCGGCAACCTCTGTAAGAGGTATTTCCGCTCCGGTTCCCGTTGTGATTGTAAGAGAATAAAGGTCTTTTATATAATCAAGTCTTTCCTCGGGATACATTACGTTTATGTCTGTTTCCGAGCCGCCTGTCTTTAAGGTTGTCTGTGTAATGCCTTTGTTTGCAGCACTTACCGCAGAAGCTATTGAAGCCGAGCTTACACCGTAAGCGGCTGCCTTAGCCCTGTCAACAACTATATCTGTCTGATACTGTGTATCTTCAAGAGTACTTTCAATATATTTTGCACCGTCAAGAGCTTCAAATCTTTCAACAAGGTCGTCACTGATTTGTCTTAATGTAGATACATCATCACCCTTAACATCCAGTGTAAAGCCGCTGCTTGAAACAGAGCCCATAGCCATTGAGCCTTCCTGTACGGTTATGTCTGCACCTACAATACCGCTTAATCTGTCTTCAAGCTCATCTACAACATCGGCATCGCCCTTATCTCTTTTATCCGATGAAACAAGGTTGATGTTTACGGTTACCGTACCGGAATCTATTGTTGTATAAATTGTATCCGCTTCGGGAATATCGCCTATGGCTTCGTTTATTTCCTGAAGTATTTCATAGCTATAGTCAAAGTTATAATTGTCGGAAACCTCCGCTGAAACCGAAACGGTACCTTCGTCGGGGCTTGCAATAAGATCCATACCCAAGCTGCCGGCTGTTGATACGGTAAGGAAGAACAAAACAATTACAATAACTACGGTTAAAACTCTGTGCTTTAAACATTTTCCAAGGAACCGGCTGTAAACATAGTCAAGTCTTTCAAGACCGTGGTTTACAATATCACCTAAGCCGTCAAGTATCGTTCTCTTTTTGGGCTTTCTTCTCTCTCTGTCGTCATTTGCCATAATAAGCGTACAGGCTGTGGGCACGAAAGTAATGGAAACAACATAAGATGCAAAAAGAGCGATAACTACCGTATAGGCAATATTATTAAGCATCTGACCCATTATTGAGTTCCAGAAAAGGAAGGGAGCAAAAACGGCAACGGTTGTCAGGGTTGAAGCAAATACCGCCATTGCAACCTCTTGGGTTCCTTTATATGCCGATTCTGTGGCTGAAAAGCCTCTTGCACGCCAGTTATATATATTTTCCAAAACTACAACCGAGTTATCAACAAGCATACCTATGGCTATAACAACGCCGCTCATCGAAACTACGTTCATAGTAAGCCCCAATACATACATTCCCCCGAAGGTAGCCATAATACATAATAGATGTAGGAATTGATACACCTATAATAAGGGCACTCTTCCAGTCCTGAAGGAATATAAGAAGTATGATAACCGCCAAAAACGCCGCCTGGAAGGCCGTTTCGACTACGTTGTTAATTGAACGTTTGATATAATCCGAGGTTGTTGTAAGCAGAGTAAAGTCAAGATTTGGTTCTGATTCGTTAAGCTCCGCTATAGTGCTTGCAAGACTGTCGGCAACATTTACTATATTACCGTCCGAAGCAAGAGTAACCTCAAGTATAATACCCTCTGTTCCGTTTATAACTGAAATGGTTTCTCTGTCAAGTTCAACCTCGTCAATAGATTCGGCTATTTCTCTTAAAAGCAGACCGTTTCCGGCGGAGGTTGTTATATATGTGTTTCTTATATCCTCTAAATCGTCAAACTGTCTCGCAACTCTCAGGGTTACGTCCTGTGAGCCTTTTTTGATTGTGCCTACGGAAATATTTTGGTTTTCCGCAGACAAAGCGGAAGAAATTGACGAAAGGGATATTCCGAGCTGACTAACCTTTTCGGGGTCTAAAACAACCTGAATTTCCGTTTCAACACCACCTACGATGTCAACAGAAGCTACACCCTCTATTCTTTCAAAATAGGTTGTTATGTCTTCATCTACATAATTATAAAGTGTGGCATCGTCCATTGAAGGTGAAGTAACACCTACGTCAAAGGAATCGCTGTCGAAGTCAATCTTTATAATAGACGGATCATCATCAATATCGTCGGGAAGACTTACACGTTCCAGCTTATCCCTTATGTCATTTACACCCTCGGTCAAATCCGTTCCTTCAACAAATTCAACGAGAATAAGAGAGCTGCCTTCCGAAGACTGTGACGTTATTGTATCAATACCTGTTATGGTTGAAAGCTGTTCTTCCAAAGGTTTGGTAACAAGCTCCAAAATTTCCTCCGGGCCTGCTCCCGTATAGGTGGTCATTACCATAGCGTAGGGCAGCTCCATATCCGGTATGTAAGCAAGCTCAAGGGTATTGTATGAAACAAAGCCTAATATAAGTACAAACAGAACTATCATACATACCGTAACGGGTCTTTTAATTGCTGTTTTAATCATGAGCAGATTCCTCCCCGTCAGTTTCAATAATTATGCCGATATGCTGCAATATGAATATCAATAAAAAAATAACTGATATTACCGCAAGCAGCACGGCAGGTTTTTTTGTTTTATTCATTTTCCTGTTCCTCCTGTTTTATATTTTTTTGGTTTTTGTCTTTCAATGATATTTCATAAAATATCAACCTCCCCACATAATACCCACAACAAAAATTTTAAAACCTACAATAATAAGTATAGCGCCGATTAAAATTTGTACTGCATTATAAAGCTTTGATTTTAGCCTTTCGGCTGCCGCAGTGCCGAGATTTTTTGACCTGTTTCCGCATACGGGTATGCCGTCAAAAAGTATATTTATCCCGGCACACATAAACACACCACTGCATAAAAACACACAATACTCCATTTCATTTTCCTCCTTTTCTCTCCCTGTTCGGAAAATTTTGCAGTAGTCAATATCATTAAAATACCATACC
>JAJQCI010000293.1 GCA_021202835.1 Clostridiales bacterium
TTGAATATCTTCGTCACTACGGCCACAGAATAATAATAGCCGCCACAAAGTGCGACAAAATAAGCAGAAACAAGCTGCCTTCTTATTTAAAACAGCTAAAGGCCTCTTTGGGTATTAAGCCGGGAGAGACGGTTATACCCTTTTCCTCCGTTACAAAACAGGGGAGAGAGGAGCTTTGGGATATTATTCTGGAGGAATGTGGCTTGGAGGATAACGAAGCGGATAAATGATGTTTGACAAATAATGAAGGAGAGGTGTTTTAAATGAAATGTCCGTTTTGCGGAAGTACGGAATCAAAGGTTTTGGATACCAGAACGATGGACGAAGCCACGGCCATAAGACGGCGGCGCCAGTGTGAAAGCTGCGGCGAGAAGTTTACGACCTATGAAAGAGTGGATATTATCCCCATTGTGGTAATCAAAAACGACAACACAAGGGAAACCTTCGACAGAAACAAAATTTTAAGCGGAATTCAGCGCTCATGCAACAAGCGCCCCGTTTCTATGGAACAGATGGAAAACATAGTGAGGGAAATAGAAACATCTATTTATAACACCTTAGGCAAGGAGGTCTACAGCAGAGACATAGGCAAGCTTGTTATGGATAAGCTTAAGGATGTAGACGAGGTGGCCTATGTTCGCTTTGCCTCCGTATATAAACAGTTTAAAGACATCGACTCTTTTATGGCGGAGCTTGCAGGGCTTTTAAAAACAAAAGAAAGCGACAAGTTTTAAGGCAGCCGAGGCTTGAAAACAGTGTTTTATTAAAATAAAACACTGATTGACAAAAAGCCTTTAATATAGTAATATGAAGTTAAAGAAAATTAAAGAAAAAGGGAACAATTAAGAGAGGAAGTGAATATTTTGAAAGATATAGGAATTTTGAATGATGTAACAGACATCGGCGAAATCAAAAGGGCTGTTCTTATAAAGGTAGCCAAATATTCCTATGAGGGAACCATTTTAAGTCACTATGAGTCAATACCCTTTGAACTTACAAACAGGCTTAATCCCGTATTCAGATGCTGTGTTTATAAGGAGAGGGCTATTTTTGCCGACAGAGTTCGTCTGGGTATGGGCAGACTTCCCATAGACGAAAGATATGTAAACAACGACCCTGCCCAGATTGTTTATGTTATACCCCCGGCCTGTGAGGGCTGTCCCATTGAAAGATTTACGGTTACAAACAACTGTCACAGCTGTCTTGCCCAAAAATGTGTTAAAGCCTGCCGTTTCGGAGCAATCACAAAAACTCCCCACGGCGCCTACATAGACAGCTCAAAATGTAAGGAGTGCGGTGCTTGTATGAAGGCCTGCCCCTACAACGCTATTGTTGACACAGAAAGACCCTGCAAGAAGAGTTGCCCCGTTTCGGCTATTGAAATTGCCGAGACAAACAATCTTGCGGTTATTAATGAAGAAAAATGTATAAACTGCGGCCGCTGTGTTGTTGCCTGCCCATTCGGAGCTATTGCAGACGTTTCCCAGCTTTCAACGGTTATTGCTGAAATTACCGACCCCAATGTTGAAATTATAGCTATGGTGGCGCCTTCCGTAGAAGGCCAGTACGGCCCTTATTCAATAAAGAGCCTTAAAGCCGGCATAAAGGATTTGGGCTTTGACGACTGTTATGAGGTTTCATTAGGCGGCGATATAACAGCCTACAGAGAGGCCGAAGAGGTTTTGGAAAGAGTAGCTGAGGGCAAAAAGACAACAACCTCCTGCTGTCCTGCTTTTTTCAACCTTATAGAAAGACATTACCCCACTCTTAAGGAAAATGTTTCAACAACAGTTTCTCCTATGGTTGGTACGGCCAGATATATAAAGGAAAGACACCCCAATGCAAAAATCGTTTTCGTAGGCCCCTGCATCGCCAAGAAAAACGAGGTTAAGAGCCGTTATCCCAAGGAAATCGACTACTGCCTTACCTTTGAAGAAATGGGCGCTATGATTTACACAAAGGAAATCGATTTTTCAAAATACGAGCCTGAAGAAGAGGTTGCGTCCTATTACGGAAAGGCCTTCGCCAAGAGCGGCGGCGTAGCTGCGGCAGTTGTTCAGGTTTGCAAGGAAAAGAATATGAAGCCTCCTGTTGCCGTGCTTTGCAACGGTGTTGACGAGTGTAAGAAGAATCTTATGCAGATGAAGGTAAACCGCTTCCAGGGTGATATTTTGGAAGGTATGGTCTGCGACGGCGGCTGTATAAACGGCCCCGGCAAGGCCCGCCCCCTTATGGAGCTGAGGCGTGACTATGACAAGCTTCTCAAGGCAACAACAAACACAGAGGTTATAAAAACCTGTGATGAAACAGGTATATCAAATGTAAATATGCACCGTCCCGGTACACACCCCCATACAGAAGCATAAAGCATAAAAAGAACCGCAGCCCGTAAAAAGACTGCGGTATTTTTTATAAATATTTTATTAAAGAGCACGGGTAACTTTATTTGAACGAAGGCATCTCATGCAGATGTGGATCGACTTGATTGTGCCGTTATCGTTAATTTTAACCTTCTTTACGTTGGGCTTCCAGCTTCTTTTTGCTCTTCTTGAAACCTGGCTACGGCTGATGCTTATTCTTCTGCCGTTGCTTATTTTCTTATCACAGATATCACATTTTGCCATATTAACACCTCCTAACCGTCTGACAAAATCACTTTTACCATTATAACAGACAATTTCTTTAAATGCAAGCATTTTTTTCATTAATTTTAAAAGTTTTATTAACAGTTTTATTAACACCTGTCTGTCCCAAAGACCTAATCAGCGGCGTTTGAATTTTCTCAGCAGAGGGACAAGCTCCGAAAGGGCCTTTACTGCTTCGGCGGCTTCTTCCACTGTGTTTTCGGAAGAAAAGCTGAATCTTACGGCGGCGCCGCCCCGGGGAACTCCCCATATTTTAGCGACGGTGTTTTCGTTTTTCTTTGCTTTTGAAGAACAGGCGGAGCCTGTGGAAACATAAATTCCCTTATCCTCCAAAGCATGGAGAAGAACCTCGCCCCTTATGCCCTTAAAGCTTAAATTAAGTATGTAGGGGGAAGTGTTTTCGCCGTTTACGGCTATATCGGGCAGAATTTCCGTTATTTTAAGAAGTTCGGCTTTAACGGCCTTAGCTCTTTCGGCATTTTCGGGAATTTTGTCATATAAATCTGCCGCTGCGGCGGCAAAGGCGGCTATACCGGGGGTGTTTTCAGTGCCGGGGCGCAGGGCGTTCTGTTGCTCTCCGCCTAAAATTCTGGGGGCAAATCTCATTCCCTTTTTGAAAACAAGGGCGCCGCAGCCTTTGGGACCGAAAATTTTATGTGAGCTTACCGTTATAAAATCCGCATTTTTTCCGTTTATTTCGTGTTTGCAGAAAGCCTGAACACAGTCAGCGTGATAAAGAGTATCGGGGTTTTTGCTTTTTATTGTTTCATAAATCTTTCTGATATCGTTTACCGTGCCTATTTCGTTGTTTACAGCCATAAGGCTCACAAGAACAGTGTCTTCTCTTACGGCTTTTCTTAATTCTTCAAGGCTTATATGGCCTCCGTCGTCAAGGCTTAAATATGTTACCTCCGCACCCTGTCTTTCAAGCTCTTTATAGGCAGCCGTTACCGAAGGGTGTTCGATTTTTGTTGTAATAAAATGCCTGCCTTTTCTCTTATAGGCTTCAGCCGCCCCTAAGATAACGGTGTTGTTGGCTTCTGTTCCTCCGGAGGTAAAAATAAGACTGCCGTCAGAGTTTAAGGCTTTTAAAACAGTGTTTTTTGCCTCTGTTAAAACCTTTTCACAGTCAAAGCCGAAGCTGTGAAGGCTTGAAGGGTTTGAATAAAGCTCTCTCATCATTTTAAGAGCGGCCTTTGCCGCATTCTCAGAGGTTCTTGTTGTTGAGGCATTGTCAAAATATATCAACTTAAGTCACCGCTTTCATACAATATTATTACGGAAGCAACAAGCCCTGCTGTTTCCGTTCTTAAAATTCTTTTTCCCATTGTTACTGAGGAAAGCTCCTTTGACAGTGCATAATTTATTTCGCTTTCGTCAAAGCCACCCTCCGAGCCTATGAACACAGCAAGGCTTTTTCCCGAAAAGCTCTTTGCAAAGCTCTTTATGGAATTTTCCCTTTCCCTTTCATAGGGAATGAGGGCGCCGTCAAAGCCTGAAACGGCAAGGTCAACGGCTTCTTTAAAGGGTATAGTGGACCTAACCTTGGGTATAATTCCCCTTCCGCACTGCTTGGCGGCTGAAAGGGCTATTTTATTCCGTCTTATAAGCTTTTTATCCTCATTATCCTTTACTTTAACCATGGAATTTTTAGTGTCTATGGGGATTATTTCCGTTACTCCTATTTCCACGCATTTCTGTATAACAGTGTCCATTTTGTCGCCCTTGGGCAGTGCCTGAAAAAGGGTTATTTTGACACCGGGCTCGTTTTCGTTTTTCTTTCTTTCGATTATATCACACATAACAGAGGCTTTCTTTACGGCTGTTGTTCTGCATATATAGTCGTTTTCCTCTCCGTCGCCTACGGTGATTTCCTCTCCCGGGCGGATTCTCAAAACCTCGGCTATGTGAAGGGCTTCTTCTCCCTTTATTTCAAGGGCGCTTTCGCCTATAAGCTTTTTGTCTGTAAAAAATTTCGGCATAAAATCACCCTTTTTCCGCCGTGACGGCACACCATTCATCTTTTAAATATGTTCCCGTAATTTTAAAGCCGCTTTCTTCAAGGGCTGATATAACCTCGTTAAGCCTGTCCTTTATTATGCCCGAGGAAATAAAGCTTCCTCCCGGCTTAACGGCCTTATATGCCGTCGGAGCAAGGTCTATTATAACGTCCGCCACAATATTAGCCACAACAACATCCCAGCGGTTTTCGCCTATCTCCTCTATAAGATTGTCATCGGTGAGAACATTTCCCGAGGTTACATAATATCTGTCCTTCCCTATTCCGTTAAGCTCTGCGTTTTCATAAGCTACGTCGACGGCGTTTTCGTCTATATCCACGGCGAAGGCGCTTTTTCCGCCCAAAAGCAGAGACACAATGGAGAGAATACCGCTGCCGCAGCCGAGATCCAAAATTTTGCTCTCCGGTGTTACATATTTTTCAAGCTGTTCCATACACAGTCTTGTGGTTTGGTGAAGCCCTGTTCCGAAGACATTTCCCGGGTTTATTATGAGAGTGATTCGCCCTTCGGGCTTCCCATCCTCCCAGACAGGCTTTACATACAGCCTTTCGCCTACATTAAAGGGCTTGTAAAATTCCTTCCACTTGTTAAGCCATATTCCGTCGTCAAGGTTGTTTTCTCTCTCGATTTCAAGACTGCCCATGTCAAGGCCGAAATCCTGCCCTTTAAGACGGTTTATATTTTCTTTTACGGATAAAAGAAGCTCTTCACCGTAGGGGTTTGCACTTAAATAAAATATAACCTTTACGTCTCCGCCTTTATTTTCGGTAAGCTTTTCCTCAAAATAGTCCCATGTTTCAGATGGGGTTTCGAAATATTCCTCTCTTTCAAAGGGGTTGTCTATTTCAACTCCCGAAATTCCGGCTTCCATAAGGGCGCCGCATACCGCCTCTACCCCTTCGGGCGTTGTTTTTATTACGGTTTTATTCCACTCCATTTTTATCAGCCTTTCTTTGTAAGTATTCTTTATAGCAAAGCACGCCGATTATTGTCTTGCTGTCGGTTATTTTTCCCGAAAAAATCATATTCACAGCTTCGTCTAAGCTATAGCGGCAGTCAGTCAAAAATTCGTCGTCGTCGAAATTATAGCTGCCCTTTGCAAGCTCACTGCAGAGGTAGATATGAATGACCTCGTTTGCAAAGCCGGCCGAAGTATAAAAGCTTGTTAAATGCTCTATTTTTCCTGCCTTGTAGGAGGTTTCCTCTTCAAGCTCTCTTAAGGCGCATAACGCCGGGTCTTCTCCCGGTTCACAGATTCCTGCCGGAATTTCTATTATTTCCTTTTCTATGGGATGTCTGTACTGCTTTACAAATATAAGCCTGCCGGCTTCGTCTTCGGCTATTATGGCCGAAGCGTCGTTATGAAGAACGACCTCACGCTTAGCTTCCCTTCCGTTGGGAAGAACTACTGTGTCTACCTTTACATCTATAATTCTGCCTTTAAAAATATCCTCTCTTTTAAGTCTTTTATACATAAATAACCTCCGATAAACTGCTTTTTCGTCTTTACTCATATAGTATAAACCACTTCGGGAGATTTTTCCATATAAAAATGAAAAATTTTTTTAAAATCTCTTTTAAAAAGAAAATTAGTGTGATATAATAAATTTAATGACCATGGTGTAAATTATAATGT
>JAJQCI010000269.1 GCA_021202835.1 Clostridiales bacterium
CTTTTATTTAATCCGTAAAAACCGAAATTACTGTTCACGACGACTGTAAAATATGCTATAATAATAATGTTTTAACATTGAATTTCGAAAAACAAAAAGCATAAGTTTTGAAATCCTTGGGGAGCTTAGAATATTCGGCGTCGGTTCTTCAGCAGAAATTTTCGCAAACAGCGGAGAATAGGTTTTACCCCACGCTTTTATCCCGAAGAATACAGCGGAATAACGCCCTTTGAAAACTATGATGATTTTAAAGTATGGCGGCTCAAAGGTTTTGAATACAAATAAAAAGGAGCTTTATTATGAAAGTGTTGTTCCGGACAACGAAGGCAGCAAAATCAAAATAACAGTGTAGAAATCGCAGCAGTTCAGCCGTGCGTCTCTCACGGCTGAACTGCTGCTAAAAAAGGGAGGTTTAGTAAGAAGTACATAACTGCAATAGGTGAAGCCTTAATTGATTTTATACCGGAAGAAAAGGGATGCCGTCTTAAGGACGTTTCCGGATTCAAGAGGGTCTGCGGCGGCGCTCCGGCAAATGTGGCTGCGGCCGCAGCTTTGTTAGGCGGAAAAAGCCGAATAATTTCAAAGCTTGGAAAGGATCCCTTCGGTGATTATATTGTGGATACATTAAAGCATGCCGGAGTTGATACAGGCTCGGTTTTGCGAACTGATGAAGCTAATAAGGCGCTTGCATTTGTTGCCCTTGCCGATGACGGAAACAGAGACTTTTCATTTTACAGAAATCCGTCAGCGGATATGCTTCTTAAAGCAGACGAAATATCGGAAGATATGCTGACAGACATGGGAATTTTGCATTTCTGTTCTGTCGATCTTATAGAAGCCCCGGTTAAATATGCCCACATAAAAGCCTTAGAACTTGCAAAAAACCAAAACGCAATAATCAGCTTTGACCCAAACATTCGTCTTAATCTTTGGGACAGCACCGAAAACTGCATAAACACAATAAAAGACTTCATAAAATATGCGGATATATTAAAAATTTCGGATGAAGAACTTGAATTAATAACAGGGGAAAATGACATAAAAAAGGCCGCCCCCTCCCTTTTTTCACAGGGTGTAAAAATGATTATGTATACTATGGGCAAAGACGGCGCCGCCATTTTAACCCCCGATAAGGAAATAACCGTAAAAACACCGAAAGTCACGGCAAAAGACACCACCGGAGCAGGGGACTGTATAATAGGCTCTTTCCTCTACGCTCTTTCGGCTGCAGATGTGAAAAAAGAAACACTGCCGGCACTTTCCGAAAAGAATCTCCGGGAAATGCTTTACTTTGCGAACTGCTGTTCAGCCTTAAGCGTAACAAAAAGCGGCGCAATAGCTTCATATTCAACCTTGTCCGAAATCAAAAAATTTATGGGAGATGATTTATATGAAAAATGTTTTGGTGGTTATTCCTGTCAGGGAAGGTCATAAGGAAAAGCTGGAAAAAGCGGGAAAGGACTGCGTCTTTGTTTATTCTTCGGCTGAGAGCATTACGAATGAGGAGCTCGAAAGGGCCAATGTTATAATTGGCAATGTTCCGGCAGGAAGGCTTGGAGCCTGCAGGGAGCTTGAATGGCTTCAGCTTAATTCCGCCGGGGCCGACGGATATGTTAAGCCGGGAGTTTTAAAAGCCGGGGTTATATTGACGAATGCCACAGGGGCATATCACAAGGCTGTGGCGGAGCATATGTTTGCCCTTATGCTTATGCTTCAAAAAAAGCTGCATCTTTACAGAGATAATCAAAATAAGTCTTTGTGGGCCGATGAAGGAGAGGTTGTTTCCGTTTCCGACTGCAGGGTTCTTGTTGTGGGGCTTGGAGATATAGGGCAGCATTTTGCCCGTCTGACGAAGGCTTTCGGCGGCTATGTAATAGGGGTTAAACGCAGGAAAAGTCCCTGTCCCGATTGTGCAGACGAGCTTTACACCTCCGAAAAGCTGAATGAGGTTTTGCCTTCAGCTGATGTTGTTGTTTCGTTTTTGCCGGGAATGGAGGCCAACAGGCATATTTATACAGAGGAAAGCTTCCGCCTTATGAAGAAAACTGCTGTATTTTTAAACGGAGGACGGGGAAATGCAGTTGATACGGCAGTTTTATATAATGCACTTAAAAACGGTGAGATTGCGGCGGCAGGGCTGGACGTAACAGAGCCTGAGCCGCTGCCGGCCGATAATCCTCTGTGGAGACTTCCCAATGTTATGATAACCCCTCATATATCCGGGTGGTATCATTTGCCTGAAACCTTTGAGCGGATTGTTGACATTGCGGCGGAAAATTTAGCCGCCTATACAACCGGCGGAGAGCTTAAAAATATTGTTGATTTTGAAACAGGCTACAGAAAATAAAAGAGACTGCTGCATGAAGACGAAAACTTCCTGCGGCAGTCTTTATTGTTATGTTTCTTATTATTCCTCTGTTATTTCATCATATATTTTTTGGAGATATTCACAGTCGGAGTGATATCTTTCGGCGTTTGAGTTTTCAAGGAGCATTGTTATGCCGGGCTTTTTGAATTTCAGATTTCTAAGTGTAGGCTCATAGTTGAAAAGGCCGTCGCCTATGTGTTCGAATTTAAGCTCGCCGTCAACTATTTTGAAGTCCTTTATGTGCATAACTGAAATTTTGTCGCTGTAAAGCTCAAAGGCTCTGTTTATTATCTTATCCTGATTTTTGTAATTCTTGTTGTCAAGAAGGTTTACCGGGTCTAAAATTACCTCTACATTGGGAGAGTTTATGTCACGAAGAAATCTCAGCATAATCTCCGGGCAGTAAAGCGTGTGGGTGGAAACACCTTCCACACCTACCGTAACGCCTAATTTTTCGGCTGCGTCAACGATTTCTCTCATTGTTTTAAGGAAAAGCTGATAGCCTGTTTCGGTGTATGTAGCAGGGTTGTGTTTAAGCTTGGGGTCGAAGCGGCCTGTTTCCGTGCCTACCATATCTGCACCTAAAATTTTGGCATATTTTAAGTGTTCTATAAATCTCTTTACCTCCGCCTGTCTTTTCTCCTCGATAGGATTCGTGGGATTTATGTAACAGCCCAGAATAACGATGTGAATACCGTATTTGTCAAGCGTTCTTCTTAAATAGTGAGCAAGACCGGGAGAATAAATTCCCGTGTCAAAGCTTATGTCTGTAATAGATTTTTTGAAGGCAAGCTGAATATCGGTGATTCCCATTTCATTTACCGCTTTGCAAAAATCCTCAAAGCTTCTTTTTGAGCATAAATCATGCCCTCTCATTCCAAAACCCATAAAATCATTCCTTTCTAAAATATTGATTATTTGCAGTAGTTCAGCTGTGCATTTTGCACGAGTGGAGCGCCAAATACTCGCAAAGCGTCTGCTATGCATCCGGAAATCCCTCAGCAGGGCGCAGCTGAACTGTTGCATTACGTTATAGGCGCCGGGTTAAATATGCAAAGGTCGTTATAGAGCTTATATTTTTCCGCAAAGGACTGATCCTTTCCGCTTGCTACCGCAATTATTTTGTTGAAAAGCTCCGTTCCTACCTCCTGAACTGTTTTTTCGCCTGTGGCCGCAGGGCCTGCGTTTATGTCAATAAGGTCGGGCCACTGATTTTTCATATCGTTTCTTGAACAAACCTTTATAACGGGAGCGGCGGCAAGGCCATAGGGGGTTCCTCTGCCTGTCATAAATACCTGTAATGTTATGCCGGAGGCCAGCTGACAGGGGCCGCAGACAATGTCGCTTGCCGGAGTTGCAGCATAGATTAAGCCTTTTTTCGTCGGAATTTCAGCCGGAGAAAGAACCTCAACTATAGGCGCCGAGCCGGATTTTGCTATTGAACCCATTGCTTTTTCGACGATATTGCAAAGGCCGCCTTTTTTGTTTCCGGGGGTGGGGTTTGCGCTTCTGTCAACCTCTCCGTTTAAGAGGTAGTTGTCATACCATTTCATTTCGGCCGCCAGCTTGTCTCTTACCTCTGCGTTTACACAGCGCTCCGCTATAAAGTGAACGCCGTCTCTTACCTCTGTTACCTCTGAGAACATAACCGTTGCCCCTGCGGAAACAAGCATATCCGAAGCATAGCCGGCGGAGGGGTTTGCGCTTACGCCCGAAAAAGCGTCGGAGCCGCCGCACTGCATACCTATGCAAAGGTCTGAAAGGGGCAGTGTTTCTCTCTTTCTTTCATTTAAAACCTTGAGCTTCTTTTCCGCCATTTCCATAAGAGCGTCTATCATAGCGTCAAAGCCCTTCTTTTCCTGAAGAACGATTACATTGTCGTCATTTATGTCCTTTTCGTCAAGAAGCTTGTCTATTGTCATTTTTTCACAGCCCAGGCTTACAGCCATAATCTGGCCGCCGAAGTTGGGGTGTTTAACCAGATTGTGCAATGCTCTTATGGGAATTTTCGCCTCGGAAGCATTTATTGCAACGCCGCAGCCGTAGGCATGGTTTATAGGCACAATATCGTCCACATTGGGATATTTGGGAAGAAGCTCTTCCTTCATTTTCTTAACGGCAACATTGAGAACTCCTGTTACGCACTGTACCGTTGTGTGAATTGCCAAAATATTTCTCGTTCCGGCATATCCCCCGTTTGGGTTTCTGTAGCCCTCGAAGGTTGTAACAGGGGCTTTTGGCAGATCCGTAACAATATTCTTTCCGTATTCCATGTCGTCAAGCCCCGGAGGCTCCGGCAGTTCAACCATAAACTCGTTTATCCAGTCTCCTTTTTTAATAGGCTCCATAGCATAGCCCAAAACAACGCCGTATCTTATTACCGGCTTTCCTGCCGGAATATCGGCTAAGGCGATTTTGTGAGCCTGGGGTATAACCTCGTTTGCCACGACATCGTCAATGGCCAATGTTCCGGGCTGAATTTCGTTAAGGGCAACGGCCACATTGTCTTTGTCATTCAGCTTAACGCAAAGTCTTGCCATTTTAATACACTTCCTCTCTTTAATGTTTGCTTCTGTTTAAGTAGATTAACATCTGTTCCTCGCTCAGTGAGCTTATAAAATCCCTTTTCAAAGTGAAAAAGTCTTCCATCGATTTAAGAATATAATATAAAATTGCCGTTTCTTCAAATTCGGGATAGCTTTTCGGCAGGGGCTTGCTTTTGAAGCTGTCTATTATGTCTTCAAGCTTGTTTATTCTCAAGGTTACGTCATTTTGAATTGAAAAGGATTCCGACAAATCCTTAAGAAAATCAGCCGTTATGTCGGCGTTAAAGGAGCGGTTTCCAACCTTGCCCAAATTTTTATAAAGGCTTTCCAAAATGGCACACTGGTTTTTTCTCAAGGTAAAAAAGTTTATGTAAAACTCTGTGTGGTTTTGGAGTGTGTTGTCTCTGTTGGCTATGGCTCTGTTTACGGCAGTGTCAAGTCTTGCGGAAAGATCGGCAATTTTCTCTCCGGTAAGCTCCATAGCTTTTCCGCTTCTCAGCTTTTCCGACATTTCAAAAACAATTTCAGCCATTGTTTTTTCAACAAAGCTTATGTCCTCTCTTATTTCCTTCTCCTTTTTAGGCATCTTAAGGTTAAATAAAACCGCTATAACAACCCCCACAAACAAAAGCCCAAGCTCGTTAAAAACGAAATTCAGCGTAAAGGCCTGTTCGGTTATAAATATGTGGGTTCCGAAAACGGCATTTGTGGAAACCGTGTTTTCCCAGCCGAAAAGGAAACTGAGTATTACCATAAGAAGCATATAAATACAGAACCCGGAGGCAGTGCTTTTATAGAGAGCGCAAACCCCGAAGGCTATGGCCATTGAAAGGGCAAAGGAGAAAAACCTGTCTATTGAAAGCCGAAGTGTTGCTCTTGTTGTGTTTTGTATGGTCAAAAGTGTTATTATGCCTGCCGATGAGGCATAGTCAAAGCCGAATAAGCTGCAAATTACTATTGCCAAAGAAGCTCCCACGGCTATTTTTGCCCCTTTTATAAGAGTTTCTCTTTTTGAACCCCAAAATAATTTAACTTTTTCCACATAAATACCCCTCTCTTCTTTATACCATATCGAGATAGGTCTTTCTTGTTGGAGCCGGGAAGGACTTGTTTAAAAGATAAATATCCTCTTCCGTCAGCTTTATGTCTGCCGCCGCCAAATTTTCGGCAACGTGCTCCGCCTTTGAGCTTCTGGGTATTGCAAAGACGTTTTCATCATTTACCGCAAAGGCAAGCAAAATCTGCATAGGGGTCACATTGTGTCTTGCGGCCACCTCTTTTACGTTTTTGTCTGCCAAAAGCCCTCTTTTAAGGGAGCCGCCCTGAGCCATGGGACAGTAGGCCATAAGTCTAATGTCATTTTCCTTCAAA
>JAJQCI010000264.1 GCA_021202835.1 Clostridiales bacterium
CCAAAACGGCGAGCTTACGGCAAACGACGCAGCCAGCCTTCTTGCTCACGTTCTTAACACAGATCTCGTAAACGAAAACTGGAATCTTTCGGCAGAGATTGCCGATGTTGCAGGCGAAGTAGACGGCGAGCTGGGCGCAGACGACGCAGCGGCTATTCTTTCAAAGGTTCTTAACAGTGCATATGAGTTTAAGACTCTCGGCTCAAGCATAAGCGGCGGCGGAACAAGCGGCAGCGATGACGATGACGACGATGAAACAGTGGGCGAAAGCTTCTACTGGTGGTTTGACGAATTAAACGGCGGCGGCGCTGTTACTGCAGGCACATATTCCGCAGGAAACGGCACGGCAGAGGTTACGGTTAACCCCAGCTCCAGTTCCTCAAACTACACGGCTCAAAGCAACGCTTCATTTGAATATGACGGAACAACACACAAGGGCTACTGGGCAAGCGCCAGACCTTCCGGTTTAGGAAATATTACAAACATTTCCGATATAGCAGCCGGCTCGGCTTATTATTTCACACCGGTAGTAAGCGGAACAATTACAGCTTACTGCTATGTTCCTTCGGGAAAGAACTTCTTCATTAAGGAATTTGACGAAAGCGGTGCTCTTATAAATACAACAACAAGCAGCTCACCTGCCAGCGCAAGCAATCTTTCAATTACAATCGCAGGTACGGCAGGCTATACCTACCTTGTAGGCACAGGCGGAACAGACGCACTTCGCTTCTACGGCTTCAAGTTCCTGGTTGACGACCCGGCTGAGGTTCCCGTAAGCGTAACCATAGGTGAAGATGTTGACTTCTCAAAGGCAACTATCTCATTTAAGGACGTTGACACAGGGGCAGCATATGCAACCGTTGTTGACGGACAGACAAGCATAACACTTAACATAGGACACACATATGAAATCTCAATAGATGACGGCGGTATTGCAGTTGACTATAACGGAGTAACAGAGTTTACATTTACAGGTACGGAAACATCTATCGACCTTACCCTTACGAATGTACCCGACGTTACTCTTACAGGTGCAATTACAAGCGAAGACTCAGACAATGCGGCTGCTGTTGTAACAAGCATCACATTCACAAAGATGTCTGATGAAACTGTTTCTTACTCAACAACCGACAGAGGTTCAATCGACGCAGAAGCCGGAACATATACAATTCAGATTAAGCCCGGCGAATACAATACATCTGTTGTTACAACAGACGGCAGCATCACAAACGACAGAGTTTCCGTTGCTGCCGAAGGCGACAATGTAAACGAAATCTATCTTGAACAGGAAGACTTAAGCACTCTCTATATGTATGATGAAATAAGCAAGTCTTCTTCCGTTGTTACATTCAGCGGCTTCAGCGCTCACAGTTCACAGTACGGCGTAAGCGGCGGTGTAGGATCAAGAATTACGGTTCCCGCTTCCGCAGGCCAGACTCTTAACATAGTTATGAGCTATGACGGCGAATTCTATGTATATGACAACGGCTCAGGCGATGTAATCAACACAGGCACAGACCTTAAGGCTTCATACGTTGTTTCAGACACAGCTACAGCTGTTACAATCGAAGTTGCAGCAACAGGAAACGTAGCCTCCGGTTCATCTTCAGGCTATGTTGTAAGCATTGAATATATCAATGCGGCTCTTGATTTTGTCTCCGAGCTTTCCGTTCCCGGCGACTATGACACATTAAACGACGCCATTGCAGCCATCAAGTCTATGGATAGACCCGAAGACGAAGACGGCAGAGTTACAATCACATTGACATCTGACCTTCAGGAACAGGTTGTTATGGACGCAGACTATGTTTCACTTGACGGTCAGGACCATGAAATCACATGGTATTACGGCGTTGGCTCGGCTTATTATTCGGTTGACTCAAGCGGATATTACAGTGAAAGTCTTTTCAGAGACGCTTATTCAAAGACAGAGGCCAGCGGCTCACTTTGGGGCGGCGTTATGATCGTTTTGGGCGACTACTTCAAGGCTCATGATGTTACATTTAAGAATACATATAACTATTATGTAACAACAAAGGAAATCGAAGACGGCGTAACCCCCACAGACGGCAAGAATGAAAGAACTCTCGAATCAGACGTTCAGGTAACAAGCATGAGAGAAAGATCAAACGCTCTTTATCCCAAGGGAGACCAGGGTGAATATTACAACTGTAAGATTCTTTCTTCACAGGATACTCTCGGCGTAAACGGCCAGCTTTACAATTATACATATTTCAAAGACTGTACAATCGGCGGAAACTGCGACTATATCTGCGGCGGCGGTACTATGGTATTTGATGACTGTATTCTTGAATGGAAGCCGGAAGGCTCAAGCAACTTAGGCTACCTTACAGCTCCCAAGCTTATGCCTTATGTATTCAGAAACTGTACTGTTACAGTTGACACAACATCAAGCAAGTATGTAAGCGGTGCATACGGTATCTACGGCAGAACATGGGCCTCCAACTCCGACGGCGGTGCATACTGTATATTTATGAACACAGCTACAAACGACCTTATCGGCAGCACAGGCTGGATTAAGATGACAGACGATCCTTCAGGAGCAAGACTCTACGAATACAATAACTATAAGTCAGACGGCTCAACATTTGTATCAGATGCAGGCAAGGACCTCAGCAAAGAGGAATATGCCGACGTTCTTGCATTAGTTCAGGGCGATGCAATTATCAAAGGTATACTGGGCGACTGGACACCTATGTATTACGGCTACGAAGCAGAGTAATACTTGAGATTTGTCTTTAAAAAATAAAGTATAACCATTAAACAGGGGCTGTGAAAAAGTCAAAAGCTTTTTCACAGCCCTGTTTTTGCGCCGCTCAGGCAGCAGGACACGGCTGAACTGTTACGGAAAATTATTTTTTCATTTCCGGGCTTCTGAATAATTGACAGAATATTATAAATGTGGTAAAATGTTTTCTAATGTAAGGTAAGTATACGAATTTGGGCATTTGCCCGAGGAATTCTTATATAATGAAAAGCAAGGAGATTATTTGATATGAAAGAGTATTCACCTAAAGACATTGAAAAAAAATGGCAGGATATATGGGAAAAGAATGAGGCTTTTAAAACCTCCGACGACTATTCAAAGCCCAAATATTATGCTTTGGTTGAGTTCCCCTACCCTTCGGGTCAGGGTCTGCACGTAGGTCATCCCCGTCCCTACACTGCGCTGGATATAATTTCCAGAAAGAGACGTATGCAGGGCTATAACGTTCTCTTCCCCATGGGGTGGGACGCTTTCGGCCTGCCTACCGAAAATTATGCCATTGCAAACAAAATTCACCCCAGAATCGTTACGGAAAACAATGTTCACAGATTTAAAACACAGCTTAAGAGTATAGGCTATTCTTTCGACTGGTCAAGAGAAATAAACACAACCGACCCTGAATATTATAAATGGACACAGTGGATTTTCCTCAAGCTTTTCAAAAAGGGCCTTGCATATAAGAGTGAAATGCCCATAAACTGGTGTACGGGCTGTAAGGTCGGCCTTGCCAACGAAGAGGTTGTAAACGGCGTCTGTGAGCGCTGCGGTTCTCCCGTTGTGAGAAAGGTTAAAAGCCAGTGGATGCTTAAAATCACAGCCTATGCCGACAGGCTCATAAAGGACCTTGATGACGTTGACTATGTTGAAAAAATAAAGATATCCCAGAAAAACTGGATAGGCCGCTCGGAGGGTGCCGAGGTTGACTTTAAGCTTAAAGATTTGGACGAAACTCTTACGGTTTACACAACCCGTCCCGATACACTTTTCGGCGCCACTTATATGGTAATTTCGCCCGAACACCCCCTCATTGACAAATATAAGAATATAATAGAAAACTACGATGAGGCCATCGCCTACAGAAATGAAGCCGCAAAGAAATCAGACTTTGAGAGAACAGAGCTTGTAAAAGAAAAAACAGGTGTTGAAATAAAAGGAATAAAGGCAGTTAACCCGGTAAACGGAAAGGAAATTCCCGTTTGGATATCAGACTATGTTCTTATGTCCTACGGAACAGGTGCAATTATGGCAGTTCCTGCCCATGACGAGCGTGACTGGGACTTTGCAAAGAAATTTAACCTTCCTATTATAGAGGTTGTTGCCGGCGGCGGAAACGTTCAGGAGAAGGTTTTCACAGACGTAAACACAGGCATTTTGGTTAACTCCGACTTTTTAAACGGCCTTGAGGTTAAAGCCGCAAAGGCTGAGATGATTGAAAAGCTGGAAGAAAAAGGCATAGGCAGAAAAAAGGTCAACTTTAAGCTGAGAGACTGGGTTTTCTCACGCCAGAGATACTGGGGCGAGCCTATCCCCATTGTTCACTGTGACAAGTGCGGCTATGTTCCCATTCCCGAGGAAGAGCTGCCCCTTATGCTGCCGGAGGTTGAAAGCTATATGCCTACTGACACAGGCGAATCTCCCCTTGCGGCTATTACCGACTGGGTAAACACAACTTGCCCCTGCTGCGGAGGCCCGGCTAAGAGAGAAACAGACACCATGCCCCAGTGGGCCGGTTCATCATGGTATTTTCTGAGATATACCGATCCTCACAATCATGACGCCCTTGCCGGCAAGGAGGCCCTTGAATACTGGACTCCCGTAGACTGGTATAACGGCGGTATGGAGCATACAACCCTCCACCTTCTTTACTCACGCTTCTGGCATAAGTTCCTCTATGACATAGGTGTCGTTCCCACTGCGGAGCCCTACAAAAAGAGAACATCCCACGGTATGATTTTGGGCGAAAACGGCGAAAAGATGTCAAAATCAAGAGGAAATGTCGTTAATCCCGATGATATCATAAAGGAATTCGGTGCAGACACACTCAGGACCTACGAAATGTTCATTGGCGCCTTCGATATGGCGGCCAGCTGGTCACAAAACGGCGTTAAGGGTGTAAGACGTTTCCTTGACAGAGTTTGGAAGCTTCAGGAATTCCTCACTGAAGGCGAGAGCTATTCGAAGGAATTTGAGACAAAAATGCACCAAACGATAAAGAAGGTTTCAAACGACTATGAAAACCTTAAGTTTAACACAGCCATTGCCGCCCTTATGTCGCTTCTCAATGACTTCTACGCCGCTAAGCGCATAAACAAGGCAGAGTTTAAAACCTATATAACACTGCTGAACCCCGTAGCTTCCCATATGACAGAAGAGCTTTGGGAAATCGCCGGATTTGAGGGTTATCTCTATCAAACAAAGTGGCCCGAATATGACGAGGCAAAGACGGTAGAACAAACCGTTGAAATCGCCGTAACGGTAAACGGCAAGGTAAGAGGAAAGGTCACCATAAATCTGGACGAAGACGAGGCCGGCGTAAAGGAAAAAGCCCACGCCGAGGCAGGCGTTAAGAAATTCCTTGACGGAAAGAATATCTTCAAAGAAATTTACGTTAAAAACAAAATTTTAAATATAGTAGTGAAATAACCGGGTGCGGACTTTATGCAATAGCCCAGCCGTGCCCTGCTGACGGCCGGATTTTCCATACGGAACCCTGTCAGCAGGGCCGGGCTGTTACGAATTTATGTCCGCAGCCTTTATTTAAAGAAAGGAAAAATAAAATGGCAAATCCTGTTGTTACAATAGAAACGGAATACTGCGGAACAATAAAGCTTGAGCTTTATCCCGAAATCGCTCCCAACACTGTCAACAATTTCTTAAGCCTTGTAAACAAGGGCTATTATGACGGCCTTACCTTCCACAGAATCATAAAGGGCTTTATGATTCAGGGCGGCTGTCCCCTTGGAAACGGCACAGGGGGCCCCGGCTACACAATAAAGGGCGAATTCTCGGGAAACGGCTTTAAAAACACACTTAAACACACAAGGGGCGTTATTTCAATGGCAAGAGCAATGCACCCCGACTCCGCAGGCTCACAGTTTTTCATAATGCATGAAAACGCACCCCACCTTGACGGCCAGTATGCCGCTTTCGGAAAGGTCATCGAAGGGCTTGACGTTGTTGACGAAATCGCCTCAGCGGCCACCGACTTCGGAGACAGACCCGTTATGGAAATGAAAATGACAAAGGTAACGGCCGAAACCTTCGGGGAAAAATATCCCGAACCCGAAAAAATTTAAAGAGAAATTATAGGCTAATTAAAAATTGCTTAAATCCCCTCACAGGCAGTAAATTGTTTTTAAAAAGTTTGCATTTTCACTTGATTTCTTGTGGGATTTGGTGTATACTACCTGAGTTTAGGAGTATAACTAAAAAGATGGTGCTAAGCCACAGATTAGAACC
>JAJQCI010000141.1 GCA_021202835.1 Clostridiales bacterium
GAGGGGAAAATTATGGATGACAAATGCAGCGTTTCAAAGAAAAACTTCGGCAAAATTACGGCTTTTTTCTTATGTGCATTCATCATAACGGCATATATGTCTGCACTAAGTACAGAAGCTTCGACCTACAGCGGCTCCTGCGGCACTTCTTTGAGCTGGAAGCTTGACACATCCACAGGTGTTCTTACAATAAGCGGAACAGGCGGTATGACAGACTATACCTACAGCACTCACGCCCCATGGTATAATTACAGAACCTATATAACCTCTGTAATAATCGAAAGCGGAGCGACATCAATAGGCAATTATGCTTTTACAAGCTGTGACAGAATAACCTCTGCTTCAATACCCGATACGGTGGTTACTATAGGTGAGGAGGCCTTTAGAAGCGTAACTCAGCTGGGAACCATAGTTATACCGGAAGGGGTTGAAACAATAGGGAGCTATGCTTTTAATTTAAGCGGTTTATATGATATATCGCTGCCGAGTACTTTAAAATCCATAGGGTCATATGCTTTTTCAAACACAGGCTTAGTGTCTGTGGTTTTGCCCGAGGGAATAACGGAAATAGCCCAGGGCACATTTAACTACTGCGGACTGCTTCAAGGTCTTTTGATTCCTTCTACGGTAACCTCTATAGGCGGCTCTGCCTTTTACGGCTGCAGCAGTCTTACAACTGCGGTTATTCCGTCTTACATAGAGACTATAGAGGCGTCTGCTTTTTACAGCTCAGGGCTTACAAGTCTTACAATATTGAACGGTGTAAAATCAATTGGAAGCAGTGCTTTCGGAAATTGTTCCGGGCTTACAAGTGTTACTATACCTGCCAGTGTCGAATCAATAGGCAGTCAGAATATTTTTCGAAGCTGTTCAAATTTGACAAACATATCTGTAAGTTCATCAAACAATTATTACAGCTCATCCGGCGGTGTCCTTTTTAATAAGGACTATACGGAGATTTTATCTTATCCTGAAGGGAAAAACGGTTCAAGCTATCAAATACCTTCGGGAGTTGAAACCATAGGTGCATATTCTTTTTGCAACTGTACACAGCTGAACAGCATAACTCTGCCAAGCAGCTTAAAAACCATTGAAAACAGTGCTTTTTACAGCTGTACAGGGTTAACCGGCATAACATTTCCTAAAAGCTTAACATATATAGACTTTTCTGCATTCAGCAGCTGTAAGGGTCTTACAAGTGTAACAATACCTGACAGTGTGGAATATATGGGGGACAGTGTATTTTATTACTGCACAAATCTGTCATCTGTTTCATTGGGAGAGGGCCTGTATTATATCGGTAATAATGTGTTTTACAATACGGCATATTATAATGATTCTTCCAACTGGGACGAAGACGGAGTTCTTTACATAGACAAATGTTTAATAGCCGCAAACAGCAGCTTTACAACCACAAGCTACAGCGTAAAAAGAGGCACAATATGCATAGGCGCATATGCATTCAGCCAAAAAACGGCTCTGGAAAGCGTTGTTCTGCCCAACAGCATAATCGGTATAGGTGACTATGCTTTTAACAGATGTACGGCTCTGACTGAAATAAGCATAGGGCAAAATGTTGTTTATGTTGGTTTATTTGCTTTTTTCTATTGCCAGAACCTGACAGAAATATCACTGCCTAAAACAGTAACGGCCATAGGAGGCTGGGCGTTTGCCTATTGTTATGGTCTGACAAGCTTTGTAATACCGGAGAATACGACAAGTCTCGGTGTAGATGCATTTTACTGGTGTCACGCTATGACGACGGTAGTCATCCCCAAGACAGTGACAACAATAGGCCAGTATACATTTGACGGCTGTTCAAAGCTGAGATATGTTTACTACAGCGGAACCAAGGAAGACTGGGAAAATGTTACAATAGAATCTCATAATGAATATCTTACAAAACGCAGCATAAATTATAACTATGTTTATGAATACAATGCTGCTCCTGATGAAATAGGCGAAACCTATGCCGACGAATATATGATTGACCAGGTTGAAAAATATACATCTTCAGAGGACGTTGCCCAGTTTATAAGCCTGGCGCAAAGTGTAGGGCAGGGTAATATGAGCATTGAGGAATATTTCAGACGCTTAAACGAGCTTTTTGCCAACTACGGAATAACCGACGTTCAAGAGGGAATAAGCTATCTGACAAATGCAAGTGAATACAGACACAGCTATTTGATGCTGACAACAAATGAGGTATACTGTGCCTACAACTGGTATTACTGGCTTAACACAACCACAAAGGGGCAGATAGCCAGAGGTCTTTTGTGGGCTGACGGTCTGCTTCTTAACGGCGAGGTGTTTGACTATTTGGATGTAAGCACCTATGTTAAGGATGACTATCCCGGGGTTGAGAAAAATAAAGCTTTGCTTAAGAAAATTCTCGAATCCGACGATTCTGCTTCATATACTGCGGCAGATGTTGTAAACGACACCTTCAAATATTCAAAAAAGCTGGCGTCAAATCTTCAGAAATTTATGAATCTTAACGATATTGTTCAGGATGCGGAAATAACAGCCATAATGAACAGCCTTAACAAGGGTGTATCAAAGGATGCAGCGGACGCTCTCGGCAAAAACTGGGCTGAAAACGTGGCAAAGCAGGTCACCCTTGACAAAAAGACGTCGGTTTATTTTGACGGAACGACTTTTTCAAAGGCTCTCGGCTATTCTTCAAAAATATTGGAGTTTGCCGGAACTACGGCAAGTGATATTATAGATATAATAAATTTAAGCAATGATATAGAAACATATCAAAATTATGAAAAATTTTTGACGACAATAGCCAATAATACAAGCGTATCCTTTGCAATGAGAGTGGCTGCTTATGATCTTCTTGATGACATAAAAACAGGTTATTTTGAAAAGGTTTATTATTTGATTTCAGATATTATAAAAACAGGTGTGAACACTATTTATATTGATAAAGGTGTTCTCGAAACGCTTTTGACTGAAAACGGAGCCTCCGGTATTTATGACCTTGCAAACGGAGCCGCTTCAACAATAAAACTGGCTACATTTATATCAAATCTTGTTGTAGATACGGGAAGCTGGGTAAAGGAAGCAGCCTATACACAAGGATATGCCGAGCTGGCGGCTTTATACTGCAATATTCTTGAGGAAGACAAGCAGGCCTTTCTTGCAGATAAGTCTGCGGATAATGCATGGCAGTTCTTCGAGGACTATACAATATTATGGATGCTTAGGTCAGGCGGAGAAAAGCAGTATTTGTCTCTTAACACCGTTAAACAGTATGGCGGAATTTGGACAACTTATCTGAAAGACTACAGCCTTAAAGAGGATGTTGTTAACGACAATCTTGATCTTCTTGATAAATACAGGTTTGAGATTTCCGAAACTATTCAGATTCCCTCATCGGTTCAGTATTTCTCAAAGGCTGTTATGAACTGCCCTGTTAATGTTTATGTTTATACAGAGGGCGGTGAGCTTGTGGCAGAGCTTATTGACGGTGTGGAAAGCGATATTACAAACGAATACGGCAGGTTTGCCGTTGTGAAGCAGTCATACAGCGGAGAGTATTCTAAGATTATTTGTCAGAGTACAAGTGACAGGCTTGTTATAAAGGCGGAAGCGGTTGACGAGGGCTTGGTTGACTATCAATATACCGATACGGATTCAACAAGCGTTTTGACTTTTGACAAGGTTGAGGTTGAAACAGGAGCCGTTATTGAAATTGCCGACAGCAGCTATACAATCGACGCCGACAATGACGGCGAAGCCGATGTTTCCGGTGATCTGCTTGAAAAGGACAGCGCCGAATATGTAAAGGTTGAGGGAATAGCCTTAGGTGCTGACAGTGTAGAGATTTGTCAGGGCGGAGCAAAGACGATAAGTCTTGCAGTAATGCCGTCTAATGCTACGAATACGGCTGTTGACTGGGTATCAGCCGACACAGGCGTTGCAGCGGTTAAAAACGGTGTTGTTTACGGAGTTTCAGCAGGTGAAACGACGATTTATGTTAAGCCCACCGACGGCGACGACATATGTGAAGAAATTTCCGTAACCGTTAAGCCGCTGACAGGCATCTGCGGAGACAATGCAGAGTGGACGGTTTCGGGAAGTGCACTTGTAATAAGCGGCACCGGAGCTGTTGATGACTTTGAAAGGGACAGCGCCGAGTGGCTCAGCTATAAGGATTTGTTTGACACTGTATATGTGGCAGAGGGCATAACGGCCATAGGCGAAAACGCTTTTTACGGCTGTGAGAGCCTGAAAACGGCTGTTGTTCCGAGAAGTGTCGAAAGCACAGCCGACACGGCATTTACGGGCTGCACCGGAATTAAAGAGGTTTACTGCTATAAGGATTCCGGAGCGGATGACAGTTCACTTTACAGTGCTTCCGAAACGGCGGTTATATATTATATAGGCGATGTTGACTTTGACAAGGATGTTGACAGAGCCGACGGGGCGCTGATGCTTAAAATTGCCGCCGAAATCAGCTTAGGCGAGGGCATAAGCGATTATATTTTGGACTATAGCTATGACGGAAAGTTCAACATTTTGGATTCAGCCGCCGTTATGAAGGATATAACAACATAAACCATAACAAAACAGCCGGTTTCTGCTTCGGGAAACCGGCTGTTTTAAACTGTTTCAAATCAGTGTATGAAGCCCATAGATGTTTTGGGGTCTTTTTCGGGCAGGGGGATGTTTTTTCCTTCCTGAAGAACCTTTAAAAGCCATGCCATATCCTTTGCGGCATAGCGCATAGTCTGCATGCCCTCCAAATCCTCCGTTACCTCACCGGGCTGACGGCCGTAAGCGGCCCCCCAATACTGATAGGGCGGCATAATCATTCCGGCGATAATTAAATAGTTACAAAGCTGGTGGAATGTGTCGGAGCCGCCGGTTCTTCTTGCAACGGCAAAGGCCGCACCTACTTTATATTTGAAATGGCCTGCGCTTGTGTAAAAAACTCTGTCCAAAAAGGCCTTCATTCCGCCGGCGATACCGCTGTAATATACCGGAGAGCCTATTATGATTCCGTCGGCCTCTCTCATTTTTGCGGCCGCTTCGTTTACTATGTCGTCTCTGTAGATGCAGAGGCCGTCTTCTGTTTTGGAACAGCCGCCGCAGCCTGTACAACCGTGTTTTACCTCTGCCCCTATATGTAAAATTTCAACCTCTATGCCTGCGGCCTTGAGCTCTTCGGCCATTGCGGAAAGAACCGCAGCCGTGTTTCCGTCCCTTTTGGGGCTTCCGTTTATACCCATAACTTTCATTTTGATAACCTCCTGTTTTTTATTTATTGTGAATTGCTTTTTGTTTTTATTAATATTATGATTCCTGCGGCAATCATTATTACGGAAAGGGCCATCGACACGGGAAGGCCCAAAAATTTAAGCTGGTCGGTTCTCAGGGCTTCTATCCAAAATCTGCCTGCACCGTAACCTATAAGATATACTGCTGAGAGAAGGCCTTTTTTTTCGCCGCCGAATTTAAGAATTATTGTTAAAACGATAAACAGGCCAAGGCTCCAAAGGCTTTCATATAAAAAAGTGGGGTGAACCTGAACGTAAGAAGTGCCGTTATAATCTATTAAAGGGAGAATGGAGCCGTTGTAGGTTATGCTTTCGCTTCCCTTTATAACAGAGCCCACCGACTTTATCTGGTCGGCCTTAAGTCTCATAGCAAACAGCCCCTCGGCGGCTTTGCCGAAGGCCTCACGGTTGAAAAAATTGCCCCATCTGCCTATGGACTGACCCAGAGCAAGACCTCTGACACAGGTATCGGAGAATTTAAGAAAGCTTACTTTTTTTATTCGTGTAAAAACCACGACAGTCAGAATACCGGCCAAAATTCCGCCGTATATTTGAAGGCCGCCGTTTCTGAAGCCGAAAAAGTCGAGCAGAGAAGAATTTTCGTCAAAAATGAGATATCCCAGTCTTGCGCCGCAGAGAGAAACTATTACCCCCGGAAAAACAAAATCATTGTAAAGCTCCGGGTTTTGGCCCGTGGCTTTGGCCTGGGCTGCAACGGTTAAATATCCTGCCAAAAGGGCAAGAGCTATGCATATGCCGTAGCAGTATATATCAAAGCCGCTTATTGAAACGGCCACAGTGGGCACGGTGTTAAATTTTATTCCCAACTTATAAAACCAGATATCAGGGTTCATATGTCTCCTTTTTCTTTTATATGTAAGGGCGGAAAGCCCCTTAAACAGGCTCAACTATGCTTAAGGCAAGGTTATCCTCGGAAAAAGCA
>JAJQCI010000307.1 GCA_021202835.1 Clostridiales bacterium
AAGAAATCTGAATCAAATTGCCGTACTCAAAACCGAAACCCTGGCTGAAGGAGACTGCAACAGATACCGTGTTTGGTATGAACCGGAATGCAGAAATTATTTTGTTTATTTGCTTCTGTGTCTGTCAATTATGGATTACATATTTTGCACGGACAACAGCAGCAGCGGCGGAAGAAATCAATATCATGTGTATTTAAAAAAATCACAGGCGGAAGAAATAAGCTGGCGGCCTTCGGATTATACGGAAATACAGCAGGAAGAAGACAAAAAGTATTTTGAGAAGGCAGGAAAAGATGAATCAAAAATGCGTATATTATTCATTGTTTTTATGGTGGTTTGGGTTTGTTTATGGGTTATATTTTTTTTGCATGAATATATGTGAGATTTTCAAGGCCGGCTGTCCGGCGTCCTCTCTTAATATGTAAAAAGCTGAAATTCTGTTTATAATCCGACATTTTACAGTATTAAGAGAGCAGGTTTAAGACTTCGGAACAGCTTAAATTTTTCGGGCTTTTATCTTGTGGGAATAATTTCCAGCCAATAGCCGTCAGGGTCAATTATAAAATATATGCCCATTGAGGGATTTTCGAAGCATACACAGCCCATCTCCTTGTGAAGCTTATAGGCGGCATCATAGTCGTCAACTCTGAAGGCAAGGTGGAATTCACATTCCCCTAAATTATATTTTTGAGGATGATCCTTAAGCCAGGTCAGCTCAAGCTCAAAGTCGGAATTGTCGTTTCCTACGAAAATTATTACATATGAGCCGTCGGCGGCTGTTTTTCGGCGCTTTTCCTTAAGGCCCAAGGCTTTTTCATAGAATTCAAGAGACTTGTCAATATCTGAAATGTTGTAGTTTTCGTGAACCATTTTAAAATTCATTTTTATACCTCCGTAAGCTGCCCCTTATGGGTAAGGGTTTTTATTATACTGGCATATTCGGGCCTTTCCGCCCTGTATTTTTCTATTAAATCGAAGCTGTTCCAAAAATGCATAGGGAAAACAGCTTTAAAATCGGCTGTTTCAAGAAATCTGTCCATCCCAAGGCAATAATATTCTTCCTGTCTGGGGTCGAGGGGAATAAAGCCTATGTCAAAGCTTCTGCCTTTCAAGGGAGAAATGTATTTTTCGAAAAGAGCCTTCATATTGTTGTTGTACTGCTTTGTTTCCTCTTTCCAAAGCCAAAGATTTAAGTCGCCGGCGTGGAATATGCTTAGGCCCTCGGCTTCTACTATGAAGGCTACGCCGCTGTCAGTGGATTTCAGGGTTTCAACCTTAACGGAATCAACGGTAATTTCCGTTTTGGGCTTTATTGTTATTATGTCACTGCCCTTGTCCTTACATCTTATTTCACTTGCAAGAATGAAAGTCACGTCACGGTTTTCCCTAAGCTTAAAAATCTCGGGATTATAATGGTCGCCGTGAGAGTGGGAAACAAAAACATAAAGCTTTTTGGGGGTAGGGGGGATCTCACCCTCCCAATAATCAAAAAGCAGACAGCAGCTTTCAAGCTCAACAAAAAAGCCGCTGTGATGAAGATAGGATACCTTATACATATTTATCACCTGTAAAAAAGAATAAAAAGGCGCAGAGGTTTCCCAATACGCCTTAAATTTATAAATTTATATCAGCTTATCAGCCTGCCGATCTGTGTTTTCTTTGGCTTCGTTTTGAGGCCTTTTTGACAGGCAGTGGCTTTCTGTTGGGGTTGTGAATATAGACAGGTTCGGCTTTATTTTCAACAACATCCTTTGTTATTATGCACTTTTCGATTGTTGAATCATCGGGAAGTGCATACATAATGTCGGTCATAAAGCCTTCTATAATTGCTCTTAAGCCTCTGGCGCCCGTTTCCTGTTCAATTGCCTTATGGGCGACTGAAATAAGGGCCTCCTCTTCAAATTCCAAAATAACATTGTCAAGCTCGAAAAGATACTTATATTGTTTTGTAATTGAGTTTTTGGGCTTAGTCAAAATATCCACCAGCGCCTTCTCATCAAGGCTGTCAAGGCTGACAACAACGGGAAGTCTGCCTATAAGCTCGGGAATAAGACCGAACTTGTGAAGGTCCTGAGGCATAACCTGCTTTAATATGTTGCCGTCACGAAGCTCCTTGCCGGAACGGCTGTCGGAGCCGAAACCTATAACCTTGTTTGTTATACGTCTTTCGATGATTTTTTCAAGACCTGCAAAGGCACCGCCGCAAATAAAGAGAATATTTGTGGTGTCAATCTGTATAAATTCCTGATGGGGGTGTTTCCTGCCTCCCTGTGGGGGTACACTGGCAACGGTTCCCTCAAGAATTTTAAGAAGAGCCTGCTGAACGCCTTCACCGCTGACATCTCTCGTGATAGAGGGGTTGTCAGACTTTCTGGCGATTTTATCTATTTCGTCTATATATATAATTCCTCTTTGGGCCCTTTCGATGTCATAGTCTGCCGCCTGAATAAGCTTAAGAAGAATGTTTTCAACGTCTTCTCCCACATAGCCTGCCTCTGTGAGTGAGGTTGCGTCTGCAATGGCAAAGGGAACATTAAGAAGCTTTGCCAATGTTTGAGCAAGAAAGGTTTTTCCTACTCCTGTAGGGCCTATAAAGAGAACATTGCTTTTTTGAAGCTCAACATCGCTCTCAAAAGCGCCTATTCTTTTATAGTGGTTGTAAACAGCTACGGAAAGAGCTTTTTTAGCCTCATCCTGACCGATTACATATTCGTCTAAAATATGCTTCATTTCGGCAGGAGTGGGAATATTTGTATTATCGGGGGCGTCATACATTTCAAGAGTATAGTCCTCCTCTATAATATCATAGCAAAGATCTATACATTCATTGCAAATATAAGCGTCTATACCCGCAAGCATTTTGCTCACATGATCCTCTGACTTTCCGCAGAAGGAACATCTGATTCTTCCGTCTGATTTTGATGCCATAAATTAGCTCCTTTTATTTGGACTTAACGATAACATCGTCAATAAGCCCGTATTTTTTAGCCTCTTCGGCAGACATATAATTATCTCTTTCTGTGTCGGAGACAACCTGTTCATAGTCGTTTCCTGTGTTTTCGGCAAGAATTTCATTCATCTTCTTTTTAATTTTGAGAATGTTTTCGGCCTGAATCTGAATGTCAGTGGCCTGACCCTTTGCTCCGCCCATAGGCTGGTGAATCATTATTTCGGAATTGGGCAGGGCAAATCTTTTGCCTTTAGCGCCGCCGGCAAGGAGGAAAGCCCCCATACTTGCGGCAAGCCCTATACAGATTGTAGAAACGTCGGGCTTAATATACTGCATAGTATCATATATAGCCATACCTGCCGTAACAGAGCCGCCGGGGCTGTTTATATAAAGATTGATATCTTTATCGGGATCTTCTGCGGCAAGGTAGAGAAGCTGTGCAACAATAAGGTTTGCGCTTGTGTCGGTTACTTCTTCGCCTAAAATAACTATTCTGTCTTTTAAAAGACGTGAATATATGTCATAAGATCTTTCTCCGGCTGTTGTTTGGTCTACAACCATAGGTACTAAACTCATATTTTTCCTTCTTTCTTAAATGTTATGCTTCTGCGGCCTCATTTAAAACAAGGTCAAGAGCCTTTTGAACCTTAAGGTCATCCTTTAAGGAGTCCTTTTCGTCAATGCTCATAATTTCGAGAAGCTTTTCTCTGTCAATCATACTTTCTTTTGCAATTCTGTCTATTTCTGCGTCGATTTCTTCTTCGGTAATTTCAAAGGCCTCTGTTTCGGCTATTTTTTCAAGAGCAAGTCTGCCCCTAACCTGTTTTTCGGCCTGAGCTCTGAAGCCGTCTTTAATAGCGTCTTCAGTCTGGTTAATCATCTGAAGATACTGTTCAACCGGCATACCTCTGTATCTTAAGCTGTTTGCAAAGTTCTCGAACATTTTGTCAACCTCGTTGTCAAACATACATTCGGGAACATCAATTTCCGCAATGTCGCCAACCTGTTCTATAAGCTGTTCTCTCTTGCGGTTGTCGGCTTCGGTTACCTTCGTCATAGTAAGTCTTGCCCTAACATCGGTAAGATATTCGTCAACTGTTTCAAATTCCGTTGTGTCGGAAACATATTCATCGTTAAGCTCGGGAATTTCTCTGGCTTTTATTGCATTTACCTTAACCTCAAATTTTGCAGGCTTTCCGGCAAGATCGGGAGCGCCGTAATTTTCGGGGAAGGTTACATTAACAACCAGCTCTGCCCCAATGGGAGCACCGACAAGCTGATCTTCAAAATTATCTATAAAAGAGTGAGAGCCAAGCTCAAGATCAAAGCCTGTTCCCTCGCCGCCTTCGAAAGCTTCGTCATCCATATAGCCCTTAAAGTCAATGTTTACAATATCGCCAAGCTCGGCGTTTCTGTCTGTAATGTCGATAATACGGGCCTGTTTTCTGCGTTCTGCGTCAACGTAGCTGTTTACCTCTTCATCAGAAACGGAGGTGTCCTCTTTGTTATATTTAAGTCCCTTATAGTTTTCGATTTTAACCTCGGGCTTAATAAAAACCTCAGCTGTGAAGACAACACCATTGTCGTCTATAGTTTCAATATCGATTTCAGGTCTTGAAACTACCTTTGTGTCCGTTTCCTTAACTGCTGCCTCGTAAGCATCGGGAAGAACAAAATTAACTGCATCCTCATAGAATACTTCCTTGCCGTAGGCAATCTCAAGCATCTTTCTGGGAACCTTACCCTTTCTGAAACCCTGAAGACTGAGCTGGTTTCTGTTCTTTTTATAAGAATAATCCATACCCTCTTCAAATCTTGCACTGTCAACAGAAAAAGTTATTTTAACCTTGTTTTTCTCTAAAGCTTCAACTGTACTCATGTTGTACTTCCTCCTGGATTTTTATAATTCTTTTATAATTCACGGCTTCTGCCGAAAGAAGCGCTTCTTCCGACGAAAAACCGATGCTGTTTGGTAACAGGTTCTTTATTTACATATAATATTTTGAGGAAACTGCAAAACAAAATATTGCTTAATTATTGTTATTAATGAGACTACAGAATTTCTCTTTCTATGTCGAAAACCTCACCGTCGGTTATTTTTTCTATAAAATCGGTTACATTTTCGATTATGGAATCGGCAACAGCTGCATCGTTGGTTACGCAGGCAAAGCCAAGCTCTATAACTCTGTGGTTATCGTTGGAGCCGACCTCCGCAATGGATATATTAAACTTGTTTTTCGTCCTGTCAACTATCCGTCTCAGCTCCATGCGTTTATCCTTAAGAGAATTAACCCACTCCGCCCGGATTTTTATAATACAGCAGCCAACCACCATAGCCATCAGTCTCCCTTGCCGAATCTGAAAACAGACAAAGCACCTATACATGCCCCAAGCCAAGAGCCTGCTATCACGTCAGCAGGATAGTGAACGAGAAGATAGAGTCTTGACAGCGCTATTAAAAAAGCCAAAATAAATGCACAAACCCCCAACAGGGGAGATGCACAGAATATAACCATGGCGGCAACAAAGCTGGCCATAGTATGACCCGAAGGAAAGCTGGGGTCTTTAGGTTTTTTAATCTTGCTTTCAACATCGTCTAAAGCATCAAAGGGCCTGATTCTTCCGAAAAAGGGCTTTAAGACAATATTGCAGACGAAAGTTGAAATAAGCAGAGCTTTTATAAGTATTTTGCTTGTTTTTTTATATTTATCGGATAAGCCCATAATACAGGCTGTAAGTATCCATATTAAGCCTGCATTTGCCGCAGCCGAAATTATCGGCATAATTTTATCAAAAAAATCGTTTTGCAGGTTGTTTTTAAGAAATATCATAGCTTTTTTATCTTGTTCGGAAAATTTATTCAAGCCGTATATCTCTCCTTCGGGATTTATTTAAACCTCAATATCAAAAAACAATACAGGCAGTTTTTCTTTAAGTTCATTAAGCAGGGCTGCGGCAATCTCCCTTATTTGAGGATGAGCTGCCTTGTCACAGCGAAGCTTAAAAAAGTGACGCCACTCTCTGAAATTCATTGTAACTACAATTTCTGTTTTTAAAGAATTGGGCAGTATGGAGCGAGCCTGTTCGGGAGTAACTCCCATATCTGTCATTTCAAAATATTTTTTTTCTATAAACTCCATTGTTTCTTCCCAAAGCTTATATTCGGCGGTATTTTCATCCCAAAAACAGGGCTTTATGAAAGTCAGTGCTCTGACGAA
>JAJQCI010000099.1:0-1642 GCA_021202835.1 Clostridiales bacterium
GTGTTTCACACATGTGAAGCACCGAAAGCTCAAAAACCGTATTGACAAGAACGGCATTTTTTTGTATAATTGTTTTAATCGGATAAAGGTATCACAAGTAATGGGGCGCACCACCGCGGGTGCGTCCTTTTTGTGCTTTTAAGGAGGTGGAAATGTGGTTTTAAACGGCAAAAGCATTTCGGTTGAAAAAGATAAATCCGTTTATGACCTTCTTGTTGAAAGAGGTTATAAAATAAGTATAATCGCCGTTGAGCTTAACGGTGAAATTTTAGCTAAAGACAGGCTTAAGGAAGTTAAGCTGAATGAAGACGACGTTATGGAGGTTGTTGCCTTTATGGGCGGCGGCTGAGAAAAGATTAAGACAATATAACATAAACATAAAGATACAGGAGGCAAAAAAATATGAATGATAAGCTTATTATAGGCGTTCACGAATTTAATTCAAGATTTATTCTCGGTTCGGGAAAGTTTTCCCTTGAAAAAACAAATGAGGTTATAAAAAACGGCGGAGTTGAAATGGCGACTCTGGCCTTAAGAAGAGCAAACGAAGGCGGAGAGGAAAACATTTTAGACTATATGCCCGAGGGCATAACCCTGCTTCCCAACACATCGGGAGCCAGAAACGCCGACGAGGCCGTAAGAATAGCAAGGCTGGCCCGTGCCGTAGGCTGCGGAGATTTCGTTAAAATCGAGGTTGTTCACGACAGCAAATATCTCCTTCCCGACAACTATGAAACAATTAAAGCAACCGAAATTCTTGCTAAAGAGGGCTTTATAGTTATGCCCTATATGTATCCCGACCTTAACGCCGCCAGAGATATGGTAAACGCCGGCGCTGCGGCTGTTATGCCCTTAGCCGCCCCCATAGGCAGCAACAAGGGTCTGGCTACAAAAGACTTTATAAAAATTCTCGTTGATGAAATAGACGTTCCCATAATTGTTGACGCCGGAATAGGCCGCCCCTCTCAGGCCTGCGAAGCTATGGAAATGGGCGTTGACGCAATTATGGCAAACACAGCCGTTGCCACAGCGGCAGACGTAGGCAAAATGGCCACAGCCTTCAGGCTTGCCATAGAAGCCGGCCGTCTGGCTTATCTTGCAGGCTTAGGCAGAGTTTTGGAATATAAGGGCGAAGCCTCAAGTCCCCTTACGGGCTTTTTAAGAGACTAAGGAGGGGTTAATATGATTAAAATCGACAGAAGCTTCAGCCATATGGAATATGTTGAGGGTATGGACAAAATTCCTCATGACATTATGGACAGGGTTTTGAAATACAGAGAAGAATATGACTACGGCAAGTATACCGCAGCCGACGTAAAAAGAGCCCTCGCTATGGAAAGTCTCGATATAGAAGGCTTCAAAGCCCTTCTTTCCCCTGCGGCCTTCCCCTTTTTGGAGGATATGGCAGCAAAAGCCAAGGAAGAAACACGCCGCCACTTCGGCAACTCAGTAACAATGTTTACCCCTCTCTATATAGCAAACTACTGTGAAAACCACTGCGTTTACTGCGGCTTTAACTGCTATAACAAAATAAGAAGAGCCAAGCTCACCCCCGAGGAAATTGAAGCGGAGCTTAAGGCCATTTCAAAAACAGGCCTTCAGGATATCCTTATTCTCACAGGTGAATCGAGACACATGTCGG
>JAJQCI010000099.1:1652-6124 GCA_021202835.1 Clostridiales bacterium
GACGTTGAATATATAGGCGAAGCCGTTAAGACAGCGGCAAAATATTTTAAACAGGTGGGCCTTGAGGTTTATCCCTTAAATGTTGACGAATACAAATACATACACGAGTGCGGCGCAGACTATGTTTGTGTTTATCAGGAAACATACAACACAGACAAGTATGAAACCCTCCACTTAAGAGGCCACAAGAGAATCTTCCCCTACAGGTTTAACGCTCAGGAACGAGCAATTTTAGGCGGAATGCGTCTTGTTTCCTTCGGTGCCCTTTTGGGTCTTGACGACTTCAGAAAGGATGCCCTTGCTACGGGCCTTCACGCATATTTCCTTCAGAAGAAATATCCCCACGCCGAAATCTCCTTCTCTCCCCCGAGACTCCGTCCCATTATAAACGACGACACGGTAAACCCCAACGACGTTCATGAGCCCCAGCTTCTTCAGGTTATGACAGCATACAGGCTCTTCATGCCCTTCGCCGGAATAACAATCTCCACAAGAGAAAGAGCCGGTTTCAGAGACAACGTTATAGGCCTTTGTGCAACTAAAATTTCCGCCGGCGTAAACGTAGGCGTAGGCGGCCACATTGAAGAAAGCAAGGGCGACGAACAGTTCGATATTTCCGACCCCAGAAGCGTCGAAGAGGTTCACAACGCTATAATCGCCCACGGCTGTCAGCCTGTATACAACGATTACGTAAGGGTATAAATATGGAAGTAATTGCGGTAACACACAGAAAGCTCTGCAATGAAGACTTCTTTAAAAGAATAGAAAGGCTTTATAAAAGCGGAGTTTCAGAAATAATTCTCCGTGAAAAGGACTTAAGTGATGAGGAATATTATTCTTTGGCAAAAAAATGCTTCGAAATCTGCGGTGATAAGCTTTGCATAAACTCAAGGATCGAAATCGCCAAAGATCTTGATATAAATAAAATACAGCTTTCCATTAAATCTTTCACCTAAAAGGACCCGTTTTTCTCTCAAACCGGTGTTGCAGTCCACAGCCTTTCCGAGGCGGTTTGCGCCGAAAAAACAGGCGCAGACCGCTTAATCGGCGGCCACATATTCCAAACAGACTGCAAGGCCGGCCTGCCGCCCAGAGGCATAGGCTTTATAAAGGAAATTTCCTCTTCGGTAAAAATTCCCGTCTATGCCATAGGGGGAATATCCCCGGGCAATGCCCATTTATTAACGGGAAGCGGAATAAAGGGCGTCTGCCTTATGTCATCACTTATGACGGAAGAAAATCCGGAAGAGCTTGTAAACTTTTTCAGTTCTTTACAGGAGGAAAGCAATGGAGCAATATAAAATCTCAAATTATACCGTAGAAGCAGATATTAAAAAAACCTTGGCTTGGTATAAAAGCTATGAAGGCTGGAGCTGTGACTGCGGATATTGCCGTAATTTTTTGAAAACAGCCAAACAAGGCAGGCTCCCCCGTGAGGTGACGGAAATATTGTCTGCCCTGGGCCTTCCTCCCGAAAAGCCCACATATGTTTGTGAGCTTTGCCCGAAGGGCAAAAACCATCTTTATGATTTCAGCTGGCGCATTGTGGGAAACATTCTTAAGGAGCCGTCTCAAAAAGAACCTGAAAGCATAATCTGCGGACATGAGAGCTATCCGCATGGGGCGCCCGGCTTTCCCGAACCTCATTTTGATATTATGTTTTTTACGGAGATACCATATATATTGGAAGAACCCGACGATAAACCGATTTAAACTTAAAGCAATTTTCTTTCTTTGAAAGCTGTTATATCATCATAACGGCGAAACAGGCTGTGCTCATTATGCAGCCGGCCTGTGTTTTTTCAAAACGCTGACTGAGGGGTACTAAAGCTTTGTACGCCCAAGCCGAACAGCACCCGATTCGGGCGTGTCCCCAACAGCACCTCTCCACCACGTCACAAGGCGCACATTTTCTTCTTACGCTGTCAGAAGTAAGATGTGCTCAACACGCTTCAGCTCCTTCATTTCTTTATTTAGAGGGAACTAAAACATGCCATCTGTTCCTTTATCGCCGAAAATCCTGAAATTTTCTGCGACGACGACAAGGTTCCCTCCCCTTAAAAGGAGAGTCTTGTCGGCACCGGTTTACCTTTTGAATAAGGTTTTGCCGTAAATTTCATTTGAGAGGCTGTCGGGGCACGCTTAAATTGTTTTGTTTGCTGAACATCATATAATGTCATTTTTGGTTATGTTTACTATATACATATGAATCGCCATTGCGGCACATATATTTTACTTTTCGACAGTTGACATTGCCGCTTTAATGATGTAAAATGTTAAAGTGAAACAGAGCAAAACAACATACGAAAGGACGACTTATTAAAATGATAATAGTTATGAAACCTACGGCAACGGAGGAAAATATAAATACTGTTAAAAATTATATTGAAAGCTTAGGCTTAAGCACCCATCTCTCAACAGGCAGAAGTATTACCATAATTGGCATAATAGGAGACAGAAAAAAAGTCCCCGATACAACAAGGCTTTTCCCCGGGGTAGACAAGCTTGTTCACCTTACGGAAAGCTATAAGCTGGCAAACAGAAAATTCAAAACAGAGCCTACGGTAATAGACGCTGACGGAGTCAAATTCGGAATAGACACCTTTACGGTAACGGCAGGCCCCTGTGCCATTGAAAGCGCCGAACAGATGCTCGAAATAGCCGACACGGTAAAACAAGCCGGCGGCAGAGTTTTGCGCTGCGGTGTTTTTACTGCCGAAACAGAGGATATAATTAAGGAGGTAAAAGAAAAAACCGACTTAAAAATCGTTGTTGAGGTAAAAAGAGAATCTCTTGTAAAAGCAGCTGCCGCCTGCGCCGACCTGCTTTTAGTAGGCTCGGCAAATATGGAAAACTACGGTATTTTAAGGGAATGTGCCCTTGCCGGCAAGCCCGTAATTCTCTGCAGAGGCCTTGCCGCAACAATTGACGAGCTTTTAAACTCAGCCGAATATATAATGTCAAACGGAAACGAAAGGGTTATTCTCTGCGAAAGAGGAATAAGAACCTATGAAACCTCCACCAGAAATACTCTTGACTTAAGCGCCGTTCCCGTTATAAAGGCGAAATCTCACCTTCCTGTAGTTGTTGACCCAAGTCATTCCGCCTTTGTTATGGAATATATAAAGCCCCTTTCAAAAGCCGCAGCAGCGGCAGGCGCCGACGGCCTTATAATAGAGGTTCATCCCAATCCGGCCGCTTCAGCCACAAACAGCTCGCAGGCTCTTAATTTCAAAGATTTTAACGATGTAATGGCGGCTGTTAAACCCATTGTTCAGCTTGAAGAGAGGACGTTTTAAATGAAAAAAGCAGGTATTTTGGGCTTCGGCCTTATAGGCGGCTCTATAGCCCTCGCCCTTAAAAACAGACTGGGAATGGAAATTGCCGCATTCAGCAGAAGCGAAAAGCCCCTTAAAGAGGCCTGTGAAAGCGGAATTGTTTCGAATTATTCCGTTTCGGATTTATCGGTCTTCAGTGACTGCGACATTATTTTCGTGTGTACCCCCGTAGGCAAAATCTGCGGCTATGTGGAAAGCCTGATTCCGCTCATAAAAAAAGACTGCATAATAACAGATGTAGGCAGCACAAAGGGCAAAATTTTCAAAAAGCTGAATGAATACAAAAACATAAATTATATAGGCGCCCACCCTATGGCAGGCTCCGAAAAAACAGGCTTTACGGCAGCCAAAGAGGATTTGTATGAAAACGCCTTCTACATTCTCACCCCCTCCGAAACGGTAAGCGGCGCTCTTGTGGAAGAATACACTTCCCTTATAAAAGCAATCGGCGCAATTCCCGTTGTTATAGACCCTTATAAACATGACCACATTGTGGCGGCGGTAAGCCACCTTCCCCATATTATAGCCGCTTCACTGGTAAACACTGTCGAGGCCCTTGACGATGACGGAAATATGCATACCCTTGCTGCAGGAGGCTTTAGGGATATAACAAGAATAGCCTCTTCAAGCGCCGAAATGTGGAGCAGTATTTGTTCGGAAAACAAAACTGAAATTCTAAATGTTTTGGAAAGCTTCGAAAACAGCACAAAAGCCTTTAAAGATGCTTTGATTAGTGAAAATTACAGTGAAATATCAAACCTGTTTAACAGCGCCAAAGAGTACAGAGACAGCTTTGAAATAGGCCGTGGCCGAGGAACCTGTAAGAGCAACCTAATTAAAATCGACATTAAGGACCATCCCGGCGCCATAGCCGAGGCCGCCGCTCTTTTGGCGAAAGCCGATATAAATATAAAAAACATAGGCATTATAAACAACAGAGACTATTCCGACGGTGTTATGAGAATAAGTCTTGAAAGCTATGAGGCCCTCAAAAAAGCCGAAAAGGTTCTTTCCGAAAAGGGTTAAAATGTAATATTGTAATAAAATTGTAATAATTTGGCAATAAAAAGCTATTGCTTTTACTTAAAAATAATGTTATAATATTATTCCAACCAAGAGGGCGGCGTTATACTG
>JAJQCI010000211.1 GCA_021202835.1 Clostridiales bacterium
GAAAAAAGCAGCCCCATCACAAATTTTTCGCACTTTTATATATTGTTTTTTATCAAAAACCTTTACTTCCTTAAATTATTTTGTTATAATGACATCAGGCAGTTTGCTAAAGGGTGGTTAGGCATACCTTCTCACGTAAGGAGGTGATGTCTATGACTATGTTCGATATTATTCAGATATATTATGTCGCTGTACAGTTATATTACTATACAAAATACATAATTCTGCTGATAAAAATCAGACACGAGAAAAGCCGCCCCACAAGCAAATAACGGCGGCTTTAGGTAATATCACTTATCTATCCGCCTAACCACCTTTCAAGTGGCTGCTTAGCTTTCGGGCGGATTTCAGGCGAGTATTGCAGTACTCGCCTGTTCTTTTTATATTTTTATTATACACCCTCTGCTTAAGTATTTCAAGTCTTTTCACAAACTTTTTACAGCTTATTTTATGAGCTTTGAAAACTCCTTGAATTCCGGCGAGCCTGCTCTTCCAAACTGCTCATATATTATCATCTCCGTTGTTCCCACATAAACCCCCATAGCCTGAAAACAGCTCAGTGCTGCAGCATAGTCGGCCGGCTTTCTTGAGCCTATACAGTCTGCCGCAACAACAGGGTTATAGCCTTTATCCTTTAGGTCTTTAACAGTTTGATAAACACAAATATGGCTTTCAATGCCGCAGATTATTATATTTTTACGATTTATGTCTGAAATTCTTTTGCATATTTCCTCATTGCCCATACAGGAAAAAGTTATTTTGTTCATATCCCTTTCCCCTGTGATTTCTTTAATTTCAGAAACCGTTCCCCCCAACCCCCTTATATACTGGCCTGTCTGGGTAAGGGGAATATCCAGAAGCTTAAGCCCCTTTAAGAGTATTTTTGTGTTCTTTATAATTTCTTCGTAATTGTGTATAGCCGGAACCAGTCTTTCTTGAAAATCAATAACGAGGCCCTGTGTATCCTCTCTGTTCATATTTTATCCTCCCTGCAAATTTTTTATTAATTATACCACACTGCAGGCTTTTGCACAATAATATAAATTTTAAAATAAAAAAAGGAAATCGGGAGCTTGTACAGAAATATAATTATAACGAATGTGTGTCTGCCCGTGAAAAATATTCGGGTGGGCATTAAAATAAAAAACATTGCTCTGCAATAGGAGGAGGAAAATAAAATGGTTCAATTACTTATTTCAGCAAAAGGTCACGGCAAAACAAAACAGCTTATTACAATGGCAAACGAAGCGCAGAAGACCGCAAACGGCAACATCGTTTTTATAGACGACAACAAAAAGCACATCTTCGATATTCATTCGGGTGTTCGTTTTGTTGAAACATCAGCCTGCGATCTTTATAATTACCGCGAGTTTGCCGGTTTTATTTTCGGAATACTTTCACAAAACAGCGATATTGAAAAAATATTTGTAGACGGTCTTTATAAAATAATTACTTCATTAAGCGATGAAGACCTTGTTAAGCTGGTTAATAGACTTGATGTTATAAGCAAGGAAGAATCTGTTGACTTCGTAATCGGTATGTCGTCTGACTACGGTGCAGTTCCCGAGGAAATCAAGAGCTATGTAATTGAGTAAAAAAATAAACCCATCAAAAAAGAGAACCGCAGCAAAGCTTAAGCGGTTCTCTTTTTTACAATTTTGTGTTTTTGCGGTAGATGGCGTATAAGCCTTCCATAAGAAGATCTTCGCAGATATCTATCTTGTTTTTACAGAAAGGTATAATTTGTGACGAAAAGCCTCCTGTGGCCACTCTGGTGCTTGTTTCGCCGAGCTCATCTTCAAAGTAGTTTATAAGTCCGTCAATCATTGCCGCCGAGCCGTATATTATGCCGCTTCTCATACACTCAACGGTATTTTTTCCCAAAACCCTGTTGGGCTTTTCAAGGCTTATAGAGGGAAGCTGGGCGGTTTTGTTTGAAAGTGCGTCAAGAGATGTTTTAACCCCCGGGCAGATACAGCCGCCTATATATCGCTTATTTTTGTCAACAACCTCGATTGTGGTAGCCGTACCCATATCGATTATTATTATGGGCGGCTTATAAAGATTTAAGGCCGCAACGGCGGTGACTATACGGTCGCTGCCTACCTGGCCGGGGTCGTCCATAAGAATGTTAAGGCCTGTTTTTATGCCGGGGCCTACAATTAGGGGCGTAACCCCCGTTACGGTTTTGACGGCATATTTCACCGCATTCAGAACAGGCGGTACAACGCTTGAAATTATGCTTCCGTCGATTTTCGACCTGTCTGTGCCGTAGAGCTCCAAAATATTTTTGAGATCAATGGCATATTGGTCGGATGTTCTGAAAATATCGGTTTTTATTCTGGAGTTAAAGAGGGGCTTACCGTCATTTTTCATAACCCCTATAACAATAGTTGAATTTCCTATATCAACAGCTAAAATCATATTTTAAACCCTCTTTGTTAAATTATGGCAGAAGTTACTCCGGTATATAAAGCATATACCACCGGGCATCTTCCTTTGAAATACCGTATTTGTTTGTAATTTTCTTTTCAATATCATCCTCCGCCATGTTAAAATCACGGCAGAGTTCTATTGTGTATAAAATGCCGGCTTTTCTTTCTTCGTGAAGAGCTTCTTCGGCAGCCTTTCTTTCTTCGTGAAGAGCTTCTTCGGCAACCTTTCTTTCCGCCTGAACGGCTTCTTCTACAGCTTCTTTTTTAATTATTTCTATTGCACTTTCAGCGGCTTTTCTTTCCGCCTGAACGGCTTCTTCTACAGCCTCTTTTTTAATCATTTCTATTGCATAACACATATCAGCCACCTCCTCATTTTTAGGCAAATGATATTCGAAATTCATTATTTCACTGAGCAGTATGCCTGTTTCACATTCAACGGTTCTATACCTGTTGTCTGTTATCATTCTTTTGATTTCGTTCTTGTTTTGCATATTTTTGATGTACATAAGAGCCTTTCCCAAATCAGAAGCAAATTTTTCCGCTTCTTCATATGAAAGTTCATTTGGGACAATAAGATTGATTTCGTAATTGCTGACAAATCTTAAAACGGCTTCATTTTTTGTATCCATCATATCGTGAAGGCTTTTCGGCCCCGTCCATTCTCCGTCGCCCCAGTAGATCACCAGTGTTACAACAGGGACAAGCCTGTCGCTTTTGTGAAAGCCGGATAAAAACTCATCACGGTTTCCGTAATTCCCGGCTTTGCGGTGAGATCTTGCCGCTTCCTGAACCTGTGCCGCATATTCCATAGCGTCATAGAGCATGTTTTTAACGGGCATGGCGAAGTGATTTTCAGTTTGGTTTTCAATTCCCAAAAGCATATATACCGCTTCATCGTCAGCCATTACCGCACAAAAAGAATCCCTTATTTTGTGCACAGGCTGTGTTTTCAAAGATGTTCCGTCTTCCCCGTAGGGAACCGTCACAGCCGCCGCATCGATTTCCCGAAGCTTATCCGGGTCTATCACCTGTCTGCCGTCATATATATAGTAGTTGAAAGCGTCGGCGAATATTTTTTTATTTTTCATGTAGTTTTTAGTCAAAACATCGATTCTTCCCATTTGATGCCCTTCTCACCTCCGGATTGATGTGGTTATATGCCCTTAAGCTGTGAGTATAAATCCTTTGCAAAGCTGTCTGTCATACCGCTTATATAGTCTGCCGCAAGAAGCAGACGAAGATAAAGCCGTTCGGCTTCGGGCTTATCCTTTGAATATATTTCATAAATATTCTTATAGTTTTCGGAAATAAGAGAGTAAATTTTACAGCTTATATCATCTGATTTTTCCGGGTCAATAACAGCGGGAACGAAGCTTTCCAGAAGGGAGTTCAATATGCTTTTTCCGCCCAGCTCCATTAAATAAATCTGTCTTGAAGAAAAGGCATATTTAAAGGCAATATGCCCCAGCTTGCCGAGAATTTCTCCGGTCGGGCTTTTGTCAATCAAATTTCCCTCAAACTCTCCGGCCATAATTTCGGTGTAGTTTTCTCCGAAAGCCTCGGCTACACCTTCAAGGGCCTCTCTTTGAATATTTACGATGAAGCGCTGAAGGGCATTATAGCCTGTGCCCTTAAGTCTGTCTTCATATTTTTTCCCCAGCTCCGACTTAAGAATATGGCTGTCAATAAGCCCTTTTTTATAGGCGTCTTCAATGTCTGCGGTTTTATAGGCTATATCATCGGCGGCTTCCAGAAGATAAACAAGGGGATTTCGCTTTCCCTCGGTTTTACAGCCCGAATCTACAACTCTGAAGGTTTCTCTGTCGGCATAGAAATAACCCAGCTTTTTTTTATATTCACAGCTTCTGTCGATTTCGAGGGACGAAACAGGATATTTTATAACAGAGGACAAAAGCCCCTTTGTAAGGTTCATACCGTGTTCGTCAACGACATGGTGAAGCTTTGTTACAAGTCTGAGCCCCTGGGCGTTGCCTTCATAGTTATAGAAATCCTCAAGCATTTGGGGTTCCAAAAGCTCGGTAAGCTTTCTTCCTCTGTATTCCAAAAGGGGAAGATTATTTTTGAACCATTTTCTTATGACTGTTTCGCCGAAGTGGCCGAAGGGCGGATTTCCTATATCGTGAATCAGCCCTCCGCATGAAAGAATATCGCATATATCATAGCTATATTCCGGAAGAAAGCCGGGGTCTTTTTGATCTCTTAAAATTATTTTGGAAACACTTTTGCCCAGAGACTTTCCGAAAGATGAAACCTCAAGGGAGTGGGTCAGCCTTGTTCTTACAAAATCACTTTTATCCAAGGGGAAAACCTGAGTTTTGTCCTGCAGACGCCTGAAAGAAGCACTGCCTATTATTCTGTGGTAGTCTTTTTCGAAAGCAGAGCGAAGGTCACCCTTTTTTGCTCCGCTTTTTCTTATTCTTTCCTCACAGAGAAGATATTTCCACTCCATAAACTTTACCCCGGCTTATCCCTTGATTATGAGCATGGCGCAGCCGTGAATTCCCGCATCGTTGCCCAGCTTTGCCTGTTTAAAGACTGTATCCTTTGAAGCCTTGAAGGCAAATTCTCTGTAATAATCTTTAACCGTATTTATAAGAATATCGCCGGCCTTGCTTACTCCGCCGCCTATTAAGAAAATCTGAGGGTCTATAACAGCGGCAATATTTGCCATAAATCTGCCGAGTCTTGCGGCTACGAAATGAAGGGTTTCAACGGCAATTTCGTCGCCCTCTCTTGCTGCGTCCATAACTGATTTTGCGTTAACCTCAACATTTCTCAAAACCGAGTCTTTGTCGCTTTCCGCAAGTAGCCTGTTTGCTCTTCTTACAATTCCCGTTGCAGAGCAGTATTGTTCAAGACAGCCCTTGTTTCCGCAGGAACAGCTTTCCGTTTCATTTATGTTTATAACTGCGTGGCCTATTTCTCCTCCGGCGCCGTTTGAGCCGTAGACGATTTTACGGTTTAAAACAATACCGCCGCCTACGCCTGTTCCGAGTGTAACCATAACAAGGTTTTTATAGCCTATTCCGCCGCCGTGCCAAAGCTCGCCTAAAGCCGCTACGTTGGCGTCGTTTCCGGCTTTAACCTTGTAGCCCGTAAGAGCGGATAATTCCTTTTCAATATTTAAAATACCCCAGCCTAAATTTACACAGCCCAAAACCTTGCCGTTATCCAAAACAGGACCGGGAACGCCTATGCCTATGCCCTTTATCATTTCCTTGTCGAGACTGTGTTCTCTTGTTTTGGTTTTTATGTTTTTGGCAATGTCACTTAAAATGTTGGCGCCGTTGTTTGACCTGTCAGTGGGAATTGACCACTTTTCAATAAGCTCTCCGCTGTCGTTAAAAAGCCCCATCTTAACTGCCGTTCCTCCTAAATCCACTCCGATAACATAGCTTTCATTATTGTTCATTTTCAATATCCTCCTTTATGATTTCAAAATCATTATAAAAATGCAGCAGCCCGGCCGAATAAGCTATAAACTGCCGGTCTTTTGCTGTTAAAAATTATTTACCAAATAGCTTTCTATTTCTCCGAAAATGCTGTCTTCATCTTCGCCCGAAACGATGACCTTTACGGTATCGCCAATTTTTATCTGCAGATCCATAATTTCGAAAATATTTTTTGCATTGGCACGGGGGTTGTGTTC
>JAJQCI010000309.1 GCA_021202835.1 Clostridiales bacterium
GTGTCACAGAATAAGCTTTGATTAATACGCAGATTTCACATATGCAAAAAAGCGGCCAAACGGCATATGATATAATCCGTTCGACCGCCTTTTTTATAATTACTGTTTTTTACCTCAAAAACAAAATAACAGCATTTATAACTCACTTCTAAATAGAAACGGTTTTTTAACTTCAGCCGTTTTCAGGTACTATCAAAATTACTTGAGCAATATTTTTGTTATCGTCACAAATTATGGTAATGATATATCGGTAAAACACCTTTTCCCATAAGATAATCATAATAAACGTTAAATAAAAGACAGCTTTTCCCATAGCGTCTTATATCTGAAATTACATCAACACATCTTTTTTGCGCCTGTTTATAAGCTGATTTAAATAATAATCTCTTTCGAAATAGGGTTCAATATATACTCACGCCCCAATTCCAATCATAGTATCTGTGCAAAATCACCTAACTTTTGATTATTATATAATTCCGCTGCGTTAAGTCAGTATAAAGAAGTTCCCAAAAACGGTCAAAACAAATACAGGTGAGAAAGCAGCTTTGTCTTTCTCACCTGTTGTCTGTTCAATATATGTTTTGAAAAATTTTATTAACTTGGACATGGATTTAAGTGAGGGCGTAAGGATTTTTGCCCTTTTTGATGTTCAAAAAGCCCATATCACAGCTTTTTAGTTGTCTAAGGGTTTCATAGTGGGGAAAAGTATGCTGCCCTTATAAACCTCTCCGAAAGCTGTTATTTCCTGCGTTTTTAATAATTAAATTGCCGTAGGTTTTTACGCCTTTTTACGAAGTGGGCGTAAATTGGGCGTAGTGCCGGGCGTAGTAAATAAGTTGAATTTTCCTGAGTTTTCAAGGGCTTTCACATACACCTGTTTGTGCCGCTTTCAACCTTGCAGCTTCCATAATATCACACATTTTACTCACCCCGATATATATGCTTTATTCGGTTCTTGAATTTGCGATTTCCTCAACTTCCTCTACTGTACAAGAAACAACCTCGGCAATTTCTTCATATGACATATTATTTTTAGCCAAAAGCTTTTTAATAGTAAGCCGTTTATTTTCTTTTATGGTTTCCTTTGCTTTTTCGGCATTTCTTTCAGCGGCTTCTTTTGCTTTATTAGCTTTTTCAGCAGCTCTTTCAGCAGCTTTCTTTGCTCTTTCGGCTTCATATGCCATTTCTTCCGCTTCTTTTCTTGCTTCCTTAATAGCTATTTCCATAATATCACACATTTTACTCGCACCCCTTTCATTATCCTTCAAAAATCTAACTTCATTTGCCAACATCTCATAGTGCATATTATTATAGTCTGCACTTGTAAAGTCTTGCATCAGCTTTCCGAGTTCCGTATTGCTTTTGTTTTCGCCGTTGACATATATTATATGCGATTCGTCACCGAATAATTTATTTGTTTCGAGAATACATCTTTCGATATGATATATAGGCAGATTTGCTCCTATAACATCTTTCTCTGTCAGAAAAATAACATATGTTTCCGGCAAATCATTATGTTCACCGCCTGACCTTAAGCTGTGAATATCCAAAAGGCTGTTATTGTACCTCGCTCTTTTAGGTACAGCACCTTCGCTCTGCTTCTGCACCTCAATATTAAAGGTCTTGCCTGTGCTGTCTATTGCCACAGCGTCAAGCATTGCCGACTTACCGTATAAGTTGGCAAGGTCAGACTGTGTTTTTGCGGAAATAACACTGATATCATCTTTCTCAAGAATAATTCTCAAAACAAGCTCCGTCAGAGGAATATTATCCTTGAAAATACATCTAAAGAAAATATCGTCAATTGGTCTTAAAAGCTTAAGCCTTTCCAAGCTTTGCTTTCTCATTTTTTCAAAGTCTGTCATTTGCTTCACCCTTTCTGTAATTCTATATTACCATAATAACAAATTATTTTCAATAGATTTATACAGGCACAGAACAATTTTTATTTGCCTGTGCCTGCACAATACTCACTGACTTAAAGCCTTATTCATATACTCGGTGTATTCCGAAAGTTCTCTTGTTTTCAAATCCTCCGTTGCATCTGTATATACGTTAAGGCTTATCCTTACGTCCGAGTGACCCAATATGCTCTGAATTGCCTTGATATTCATACCGGCTTCGCACATTCTTGTAGCAAAGGTATGCCTAAAGGTGTGGCTTGAAAAATCAGGAAGTAATACCGGCTTTTCGCCTTTCTTTATTCTTTCAAGGCTTTCAAGATTGCAATCCCTTATTATGCGCTTTATAGCCTTATTCACAGTGCCGTAATGCTGTGTATCGCCGAATCTGTTTATAAATATAAAATCCGTATAGCCGTCAATAACAACCCTGCATGAAACCTCAAGCTCGTCCTGAAAGTGTTTTTCTGCTTCAAAGGCTTCTGCCACCGTATCGGTCATAGGTATAGTCCTTATGCTTGCCTTTGTTTTGGGAGTATTTACGGCAAAATGACAGCCTTCCTTTTTGCCCTTGCTGTAAAACACTAAGGTGTGGTTAATATTTATGAGCCTGTTTTCAAAGTCAACATCTTGCCACCTCAGCCCCGTAACCTCTCCCACTCTCATTCCGGTATTCAGCATAACCGTAAACAAGGGCAGCCAGTGCTTATAGGTCTTATTGCCTTTCACAAACTCGATAAACCTGTTTTGCTGCTCGAGCGTAAGAGCTTTTTTCTTATCGGAATCAAAATTGCCCACAGCCTTTAAGTCCCTGAGAACACCATCGGAGGGATTAACTCTGATATAATTGTCTTCAACAGCCAGCTTGAAAACCTGATGTAAAACAGTATGTATTGTTTCAACGGTAGTAACCTTAAGCCCTTTGTCAAAAACAAGTGAATTGTAAAACCTTCTTATATCCGACTTTCTTACGGTAACAAGCTTGTACTTGCCGAAGTCAGGCTCAACAAATGTCTTATACATATACTTGTAATTCTGAAAAGTGTTGTCCTTAAGCCCTTTCTTTATAATAAGCCAAAGCTCAAACATATCGTTTAAAGTTGTATTCTTGGCATCGGTCTTTATGCCGTCCATCTTGTCACGAAATATTTCATCCTCTTTTTCACGAAGCTTTTCCAACGTAGCGGCATATACCGAATGTCTTTTGCCGTTTTTGGTACGCCACCTAAAATCATATGTTCCGTCGGCTCTCTGAGATTCACCCTCACGAAGAACCCTGTTTTTGTTGTCCTTACGTCTTTTAACCATATAAGAAACACCTCCTGCGGTTATTAAAAACAAGTTTAATTAAGGCACATTCCCCAAACCGAAGATGTGCCTTAATTCACTTGGTGCTTTAGTGCTTATCAGATAGAAAAGGCTTTTTCAAGATACTCATCCATCTTTTTCCTCTTGAGCAGACGCTTGTTGCCAACCCACAAAACAAAGGGGCAGCGGTCATCGTCTGTCAGTTCACGAAGCTTGTTTCGCCCTATATTTGTATAGAGTGCAGCCTCGTCAATTGTCAGATTCGCCTTCTCCCAAATGGGAACTTCCTTGTTATTGATCAATGGTGATCCCTCCTTTTATTTTTATGCCGCATAAGCTTGCTTTCGCATTCTCAGAACGGCTGTTATGGATGCGTTTGGCTATGCAGCCACTTTTTACAAACCAGTCTCGCAAGTCATTATATGAAACTTTAGGCAATTTCATTTGCCTGCAAAACTCCTCATACAGCCCATATAAGGTCTGTGTATGAATAAAATCGCTTGAATCACCTGTAAAGTCAATGCAGGTGTTGGCGAATTCTTCTATGGAGCCTGTTATATCAACAGCACCGTTTCTCCAAAGCTCTTTCATTTCAACTGCTACCTGACAGTGATCAAAAATATAGTTATTTTCGATAAGCTCGCATGCTGTGTTAAGGCAATAAGAGATTATATCGTCTTTCTCGTCTGCAAGGTCATCAAATAATTGCTTATTTGTTGCTGCTTCAGGAATTTCATTTAAAAACGGTACAATTACCATCCTGTTCCAAAAGGCTTTATCATCGCAAGATTTGGCCACCTTTACAGGAAAATTGCTTGAAAAAACAAAACGTAGATCACTGCGAATGTTCTGCGGACGCTCATATTTTTGTTCCGAAAATATTTTATCGCCGCCTGAGATCTGCTTTATAATAGAAGCTGTCTGAGCCGTAAAATTACCTTTAGGCAAATCCATGTTCATACAAATGGTCTTACCTTGTATGTAGCCAAGCCCGAACCTACCTTGTAAAGCTTCGGGAGTAAGATAGCAAACCTGCTCATCGCCAACGAGATATTCCAAGAGCTTTCCATAAACGCTTTTGCCGCTGTTAGGGGCTGTTCCCAAGACGAAAAATATTTTGCCGTCATTGGTGTGCATTAACAGATACCCTGTAGCTTGAAGTATTCGCTGCTTTATCTCAGGGTTGCCTCCGGACCAATCCTCTATACAGTCAAGAAATTGCTTCGGATATGGATTGTCTCTGTAAACTGCATCATAAGCCCCGAATGTAAGATATTCCTCCGAAAATGCTAACTTTTCCCCTGTCTTAATGTTAAACAGGCAGTTATTAAAAGCAATCAAGTGCTTGCTTTCTCTAAGCTTCCTTCTGTAATCTTCGGGTTCAAATCTTTCGTCAGCTTTAATAGTGGCATAAATGTCCTTGAACATTTTAGTGGCGTGTGCCCTAAATGCACTGGCATCAACTTTCTTTAATACTAAGCGAAGCAGGCTATTTTCATCGGCAATTAAACGATAAGTTTTGCCGTCATAATAATACACTCCGTTATTATGGCTAATAACCTTAACCTTCTCGGCAATTTTAGTTGCTAATGCCACAAGTTCCCTCTCCGGCTTTGTGCTTTTTTGTTCAGATGAGTTACTGCTGCAGTCTGAGATGTTGTCATCTCTACCGCTGTTATTGTGTACAGAGGCTTCCGCAGGTACTTCTTTAGCATTAGCCGCTTTGCGGTTGTCGCTTTCCTTATTCTGCTTGGCAAAAGCTTTCAGCCATGATTCAGCAGCATCTTCCTCGAACTTCTTATGCTTCTTTGACTGTGACTGCTTTGAAAGCTCAGGATTATCATATGCTAAATGATCGCATCTGAAATTCGAACCTTTAAAACCGTTGCCCTGCAGGTATTTTTTATACTTAAATTTCTTTTTAGGCTTTTTGCCTGTCTCGCCCTTATCAGCGTTTTTATTACCAAGAAAGTCTTCTTGGAACCACCTTTCGGTTTTATCCGGGTCACCTATATCATTATCATATTCAAGGTGATCTTTGCGGAAATTTTCCTCATCCCCATGATCATTGCCCATATCGTTATAATATTCGAGGTGATCCTTGCGGAAGTTATCTTCGTCTGTATGAGTATTGCCGATATTATTGTCATATTCGAGGTGATCCTTACGGAAATTTTCCTCGTTTGAGTCTTCTTTATGCATAATATTCGCTCCTTCCTTTGTTACTTAACAATGCGTTTTGTTTGATACACTCTTCCATCATCTCGAAAAGCATTTGTTTTTCCGATTCGAGAACAGCGCAGCAATAATACTTGTTTTCGGAGAAGAAATTAAAATCGAAAGCACAATAGTGTTTCGGACTTTCTATAACTCCGAACAAGCGAGTTAATCCTGCATACTCAGGGGTATACTTAGGATTGCCTGTATCGCCGAACATAAAGTGTATAGTGTTATCGTTTTGTAAATTGATGCAGCCTGAAGCAAATTGATATTCATTATCGTAATACAACACCAAATTGCCCGGACATTTTGTAAACCTATTGTTCTTTACTTCCCACTTGAAAACAGTATCATCCTGCATATGTGCGAAAATATACGCATTCTTTATTCTGACATAGCTTTCAGCCATAAAAGCACAACAAGTGATAGAACGTTTGTTAGCGTTGTCCTGTTGTAACTCAATAATGTCTACCGGTGTGTTGATATGCTTCGCCTTTTCGGCCATTTGGCCTAAAATATTAGCATTTGTTCCCATTGAATATTATCGCCACTGCAAACCTAGGATAAGCGGTGGCTTTCCTCCATTGTTATTTTAAAGAAGGCCTTCTTTATGTTCTTATAATACACTTTATTTTCGACTTTGTAAAAAGTTACGGTCATACGGTTTTCCCCACAC
>JAJQCI010000163.1 GCA_021202835.1 Clostridiales bacterium
ATATTCCTCAGCCGTAATCCAACCTTTAGTCACTGCGTCACCGACTCTTGAAATTGACCACAGCCCTCTGTCATAATAATTTTTCACAGTATTATACTTCCTGCTCAACCTCTCCATCCTCCTCATCAAGCTCAATATCTGTCATCATAGCCAGATAAACAATATCCGCCTCTGTTTTAGCCTGTAAGGCCTTAAGCCGTTCATTTGACTTACGCAGTTCCAACAACTGCTGTTCTTCTTTTACCGATTTATAATTAAACATAGTTTCCCTCTTCCAAGCTATTTTGAAATTTCTTCATAAACCAACACAGGTTTACCGTCTGTTACTTGTATACTTGCCAGATAGACAATCCCGGCGTCATTGTCTGTAATTCTGAAAGTACTTCCTGTGCTTTCTGCTTCTGTCACATAACCTTTATCGTTCTCCAATTCTGATACTTTAGTTGGAATCTTTTCAAGCTCATCTGCAATTTTCTTTGCAGATTCGGCATAATTTGATGTTGTTAACTTTTTCGCCATAAATTAATCCATCCCCTTAGCTGTAAAGCAGCCCGTAGCTTCTGCCTTCTCCTTCACCTTCGACGTCTCCCAGCTTAATTAGTCCGTTTCCGAATATGACAAGGTTGCCGCTGTAGGCGTTATACTGGTCATCCATAAGGTCACAGCCAATTAAAAGCTTGTTGGCTGATGAATAATTTCCGCAAATTCTTCCGCCCAGGCGGATATTGCCTGCTATGTTTATATCGTGAAAATAATCCGCAGTTGTGTTAATCTCGGAATAGGGAATATCAAAACGGCAGTCTTCTATTCTGGCCCCTTTAATAACATATTCTCCCTCTGAATCTGTGTTTGTAACACCTTCGGCGAAGCAGAAATATATACAGTCATTCACACAGTCTATAGTATTTTCACCCGATTCAAATATACATCTTCTCAAAGACGCATTGTCGGCGTTTATTTCAATAAGCTCTATAGGGCTTTCGGAGGAATCCGTCTGCATTCTGAAGGTTATGTCTTCTATGGTTACGTTTTCGGCCTTTACTGTAAAAAGCACAGCCGGGTCAACGATTTCTCCCTCCTGCCTTATAACAACATCCGGCGCCGAAACTCCCTTTATTATAAGGCTCCTTGTTATTTCAACCCCCAGCGTGGTTGTTCCGTCGCTCAAATCTCCCGTTATAACATATTCCCCAGGCAAAAGCTTCACCGTTCCCCCTGTTGGGCAGGTCGCTATTGCATCTATGATGGCCGCCTTGTCTCCTGTCGCCGACGTGCTTACATAATCTGCCACATTTTTAAATGACGCCGCCGACAAATAAGCCGCCACGACAACAACATCCGGCTTAAACACTCTTTCGATGTCAATATTGCTGTAGCTGTTCCTTGTTGAATAAAGATAATAAGGGGCTTTAACAGGGGCCTTAGCCACAACCGAATTTCCCGATTCTATTATGAAATTTCCGCTTTCGTTGTAAACAGAGGTTGTTTCCTCCTCGTCGTTTGTGTCATTTAAATTAAGCTTTCCCGTAAGGGTTCCCCCTGTGAGAGGAAGATAACTCTTAAGTTCTCCTTCCACTCCTTCAATAGCCGTGTAGACCCCACCGCTTGTAATAAGGTTTTCGCTGTTTTTAGCTACGGCTGTGTCAACTCCAAGAGCCGAAAGAAGCTGCGCTGCTGTTATGTCGTTTTCTAAGCTGATGCCTGCTATGGTCCTGCTTTCATTTACTAAGCCGCTTACAAGATCTGAAACATCAAAGCTTGTTGTATTGCCGTTTTGCAGAGTCAGCGTAATTTCACCGTTGGCATATGATGCCCCGACTACTATACTTTCAATTGGGAAATCTACGGTTTTTGTTGATAACACCGTTCCTGCTTTATTTAAAAGCGATAACGTCATAACATAGGTAGACGCATTTATGCTTAAGTTTAAGCTATATCCGGCTTCGGCGGCAAGTGCATAGCTTTCCAATGCTGTTGAATCGAGTTTGCTGTTCAGTAAATCCGTTACAGACTCTCCGGCTATTGCAAGCTTCTCCGCCACCTTTATGTTGTCTATTTCGATTGTGGCTCCTTCATTTCTGCAAACTATCTTATCCCCATAAATATCCACATATGCAGATCCATACCCTGTCACATTGCCCTCTGCGTCTGTTACATCCGATTCAATCCTGGCTCTGATTCCTGCGTCCGGAACCGTTGTTGGCTTTCCGCTGTCGTCGGTTTCCGGTGTATCGTGATATGCCCCCACCGTCAATTTTCTGCTTCCATCGCTTTCTGTTTCGGAACTGTTATCTGTATGCCCCATTTGACGAATCGAAACCCAAAGCCTGTGAGGTCATTTTTGTATGGAGTGTTCTTATATGATCGGTTTCACCGAGTACAGTTATGCTTGAGCCTTGTTCCATATAAATGTCGCCGTCTGATTGAATGCCGCCATGGATTTGTGCGCCCTTAGTTACTGAAAGCCCCATAAATGTACCTTGTCCATCCTGTGTTATTTGACCTAAAATATGAGGGTTGATGGCTTCCTCTGTTATATTTTTTCCGTCTTCACACGGGTCGCAGTCCACAACCTTAATTCCACTGCTCGTATATATAGAAGTGTCTGTTCTTATGTGCAGGTCACTCACATCCGTATATCTGTTACCTTCGTCATCTTCATAATCCGCCTGCGTCAGCTTTCCAAGATGAGTGCTGAGCAAGCTTTGGATTTCACTTACACAAGCTGTCATCTTATTCCAAAACCAGTTAAATACGCCTGCAGGCGGCTTATATCCGGCGGTAAAACCACTTTCTTTTAATTCATCTGAGGGCTCCGTTCCCTCGTTTTGCCACTTATCAACTTCATTTTCAAAATTTAAAGCCACTTTTTAACCCCCTCACCCTGTATAAATATAACCCAAATATCCGCCTATGGTTTGTTCATTGTCTGAAAATCCTGCGGTTTCGTCATATTCGCTCTCACTGCCTGAAAACTCGAATGTGCCGTCAAAACTTATATCATCCAGCCTAATACAAATCGGCAGAAGCGATTTTACAAGCGTGTAAATGTCACTGTCAGCCATTCCGCTGGATTCAATAATATCATACGGTAAATTTATCATATTTACCCGGCACGGCTCATCTGTTTCCGTTATGTAAACATCTTCATAATCACAGTTAAAAGTAATCGCCAAACAGGCCGTAACGCTGGGATATGTGCCGTTTCCCAGATTTCTCACCAGTTTTGCCTTTATTAGTGTTATATATTCCGGATCTGTGGCCGTTCCTCTTGAGAGACCCACACGTTCACCATAATAATCCAGCGTTTTTCCATATGCATTATCAAGGTCAAGAATATCATAAATCTTGTAAATATCTTCAAGGTGCTGTTTTATAACACATCTTTCAATCTCCAAAATCTTAAAGTTATTGCTGTCTGAATCTTTTTGATATGAGTCAGGCAAATTCTTAGCATATTCTTCATCATAAAAAATAATAGCCATCACTTATCACCCCGGTTCACTTTAAAAAAGCTCAACCTCTTCGTCCTCGTCAACTACAGCCGCATAAAATTTTGCAATTTCATTTTCAGCAATGCTTATATTGCCTGTCGCATATGTTCCGCCGCTGACTTTTAATTTCAAGTTTGTAACTTCAACAACTCCTTCCACTGCATGAATTTGCCCGTACAATGACGTTAAAATAACATCCTCGCCAACTCCCAGGCTGTTAATATGCTCCTGTAAATTTGCCGCTATTTCATCATAGCCGCTTGTCGGGTTAAATGATGAATTTGTTGTAATCATATACAAAACAGTAACCTTAACTTCTGTTGTGTGCGAAAACATAATTGTGTAAGTAATGCCGTATTCGTCTGTATATTCAACAGACTCCGTTCCGTAGGTTTTAATGCCTATAGGTTTTTTGTTATATATTGTTTCCGCAATTTCGCTGTGATAATTTTCGCCGCCTTTAATAAAACATTCAAATGAAAAAGGCGGCCTTCCGCCGCTGTCTGTTTCCGTTGTTTCATTGGTGATTATATTTACACTCTCAACACTCGTTACCCTCATAAGGGCCGCTTTAATAGAACTTTCGGTACAGGCTCCGCTGCCTTCCCTTGCTTCTTCAAATCGTTTTCTAAGTTCCGAATCCGTTTCATCATCTGAGCCCGATTCAATAAGCTCAAACCCCTGTACAGCTGTCACATAAGCCACCGGATTAATGACCTGGGTTATTAAGGCCGCCTCAATATTGCCTTCCGTGCCTGTTTGTGTGCAGTATACGGTTATTTCACACTCACCTTCTGTAATTTCGGTGTCTGAAATATTATAAAAATTGATTCCTGATGTGGTTCCCACAACAAACCCAATGGGCACAGTATAGCCGCTTTCGCCGGTAACCTTAACTTTATATTTGGATGCCACAGCCGGATTTCTCGTTATTCCAACAAACACACATAAGCGGTCAAGGCTTACGCCCCTTGCCGTGTTTGGAAATATGGAATAATAAATATATTCCGCTTCTTCCTCAGCATCTGCCAAATCATAGGCATTAATTCTTATAAATTTTCCCAAGGGCGTATGTTCTGGTGTGTCAATGTCTTCACCGAACAGTTCTTTTGCCTTTGCAATTTTGCTTTCTAAAATGTCTGTAAAACTGAGTCTTTCAAAACCTTTTGCAGTCAGCGCCACATTATCACCCCTAACTTTTGTTTCAACAATTTTTGTTTTTTAATAGCTAACTGTTGTTTCAACAGCTTCTCCCTCACTGTTGGCCGCACTGAAGCTTATAACAAGTTTTCTTTTTATCCTGTCAAAATCACATTCAAAGCTTGTCAGCTGAAACGTTTCATCAACCTGCTGAAGGCCGTCTAGAATTTCATTTCTTATAATTTCATCGTCTTTCTTCTTTCCCAGAAGATTGTTAAAATTAATTCCTTCATCTGGATTTAAAAACCATTCTCCTTTGTTGGTTCCCAAAACAGTAATAACCTTTTGTCTTAACAGCTCCGTCTTGCTTACCATCTGTATTTTTGTTTTTTCAATATACACGTCGCCGTTTTCGTCAAGCTCAAACCCTTTCACTCTTCCTCATCTCCGCTTACATATTCTATCTCGGATAAACCCATAATTACAACGCTGTCGCTTAAATTATGATGCCTTCCCGTGCTTGACGCAGTCATATTTCCTTCCTTTGCCGCCGTTATGTCTCTTTCGCAGACACAGCATAAAACACTGTCCCCCGATTTCAGTTCTTTCTGTATTATTTCTTTAACATCTTCCGTCCCCTCTTCAACCTGATAAACAAATTTATAGGGCATAAGCACCGGCACGGCGGTTAAAACAGAGGATACAACTGCCTTTTCTCCGTAAATTTTATACATGTTAAGTGGCTGTATTGTCATGGTGTTTAATTTTATGCTTATGATTTTTCCTATAAAAGCCGTATGCGTATCCAAAAGTCTTTGATTCACTATACCGGTAATTGTTTTATTAAATCCGTTTACGTTCATTTAATCACCCACAGCTTATAGCTTTAAATGTTGTAAGGGCTTCTCCGTCGGCATATGTGTGTTCGCCTTCGCGTACTCTGAAAACGCCGTTCTCTTCACGGCTCGACAAATTTACAATTGCCGCCGTTGTTATTCTATGCTGTAAAAGCATAGTCACCTCATACCCTTCTATTTCGTCGGTATAATCCTCCGCCGTAACGGTTTCGGTAAAATACTCCGGGCTCTCCACAAGCCCTGTGTTTTCATTTACAGTAAAATTAATATTATCACCGTCTTTTAAATATCTTGCATATATGCTTCCGTTAACGGCATATACAGATATGCCGCATACCTCGGCATAGTTTTTTATTTCTTCCCTTAAATTGCCGTTAATCGTTACACTGCTTGTATATGTAAAATCACGTCTGGGAGAAAAAACGGCAATGGGCATACCTATTTTGGAAATAAGGTCTTTTAAAATTGTGCTTGCCGCTGTGTTTTCGCTGTAAGTAATGTCCTCGACTGTTTCCGTTCCTTCAATGTTATAGCAGATTAAGGTTGTAACTCTGTCCACTCCGTCATATCCCGATTTAACATTTTCTATATA